>JAJRAH010000092.1 GCA_028679985.1 Methanomassiliicoccales archaeon | reverse complement strand
TGGAGGACGAGGTCCTGAGAAGAGGGATGATGGACCCTGCTTCGTGGAGGAAGGGGATAGACGGACTTAAGAGGACCTCCTACCCCGACGGGACTTTCTGCTACTGCTTCTTCAAAGGCGTAGCTGAGAAGTGGAAGTAGGGACGACACGCAGAGCATGAATCATTGAAAAGGACAGCCATCATTATATCCCCTGGCGTCGTATTGAATGTCGGTGGGAACGATGTCAAACGCCTCACGATTCATCGTTCTGCTCTTGTCCGTGCTGATGCTTTCCCAGATGCTTCCTTCATGCTCATCGACCTCTCCCCCGGACGACGACCTGTTCATCACGTCAATTGAACCGATCCAGGTTGTTGGAAATCCCCGAGGCATCATCATAAACAAATCCACGACCCTTCGCCTCGAGGTCGTCAGCACTTTCCCGAACACAGTCTATTCAGATTTCAGAATCACGTACGACTTCGGCAGGGAGACATATATCGAGGAGGGACCGGACGGGAACGGCGTTCCGTTAGTCCCCGGAACGAACAAGGTCTACGTACCAGGCGGCAACTGCACGGGACATTTCTCCGGATGGTGGTCCTACCCGCTGACTTTCATTTGGACGAGCCTCGGAACGGATTCCGCGGTCACCGTCGAGGTCGATCCTCTCGATCGCGTTGACGAACAAGACGAGACGAATAACGTAAAGGCAATCGATGCGCCGATACAGGTCGTCTACGCCGCACCTATGCGGATTCTCGTGATACCGATCAAGAAACCAGGTCAGTCATACGAATACGACCTCGACGAGAACATCCGGGCCTTGAGGGATCTCTATCCTCTCGCAGACGACGGAATAGTCGTTGTCGAGGCTCCGTGGGAGACAAGGAGCTACACGACCAAGCAGGAAGCGAAGCAGATTGCCCGATCCTATTCAGCCGATGCGAGAGCTCTTGGATACGACCGGGTGATCGTCATTTTCAAAGAGATCATAGAAGGCGGATGGGAGTTGTACGGGTCCGCCGTCGGGATGCTCCGGGAGCCGGAGGACCGCGTCCCGTTCCTCGCGACCGCCTCCGGTCTCGAGGATTCCGAGGATCTGCTCGCGCACGAGCTCGGCCACACCTACTACCTCTGGCATCCGCACGACATCGGATTCCCGGAGTACAACGCCACGATCTGGCGATGCTTCTACAGGGAGTATGAGAGCAGAGCGAGCACAACGATGAGCTACGATTGGCTTCTTCCTGCCGGTGTTCCTTCTCACGTCCGATGGATGGACGAACAGAGGTACCAGTCGTATCCGAAGAGCTGGATAGACCTGAGTGATGAGGATTATGTGGAGGTGGACGGAGTCTGGGAGTGGAATCTCTACGAGCAGTTCGTCACGCGTCCCCCGATAAGGATTCCGTCCGTTGTCATCTCCGGTATGATATACATCAACGGCTCGGTACTCCTGAATCACACGTTCTATCACTTGGCCGAGGGGGTCATCGACATCCCGGCAGCGGCAGGAATGCAGACACCCGGAGACTATTCGATCCGCCTGTTGAACGCGGCGGAGAGCGTGATCGGTAACTATGCGTTCAACGTCTCCTTCACCGAATACACTCAATGGGACGAGTCGACGGAGGTCTGGGAGGAAGAGGTGGATGAGGTCTCGTTCGTCTTCAACGTGCCGGATATGCCGGCGACGAAGTACGTTCAGATCGTGAACGATACCGGCTCCGTTCTCGCAGAGCGAGTGGTTTCGGATCATTCCCCCTCGATTCAGATCGCGTCGCCGAACGGAGGGGAGGAGATAGGCGTAGGTGAAGCGTGCGAGATAACTTGGACTGCGGACGATCAAGACGGCGACCCTCTCACTTTCATGCTGGCCTACAGCTCTGATTACGGAGAAATGTGGGTGCCAATCGAGGACGGCGTGACCACCGATCATTACAGCTGGAACACGACCGGCATTCCTCCTGGAGAAGACTACCTAATCAAGGTCATTGCCTCGGACGGCTACAAAACCGCCGAGGATGTTTCGGATGCGACCTTCTCCGTGTATGATGACGCTCCTCCCGCCACCATGTTGACCCTTGAAGGGATTGAGGGACAGAACGGCTGGTTCGTGTCAGATGTGAATGTGTCCCTGACCGCGACGGACAACTACAGGGTGAACAGATCCGAGTACAGCTATGACGGGACGACTTGGATTAACTACACCGGCACGTTCGCTGTTGTGGATGAGGGAAACACGACTCTACGCTACAGATCCGTCGACGAGGAAGGGAACGTGGAGGATGACAAGATCGCCATTGTACCTATCGATAAGACGAAACCGCAAATCCTAATCCAGGGGATTACGGACGGCTCCGTCATCAAAACCGAGAATTTGACCATCGGATGGACTTCGTCTGACTCGATCTCGGGCATCGACATCTTCGGATGCAAGATCAGATCAGATGGTGGAACTTGGCAAGAAGGTGGCTATGAGGGTCAATGTAGTTTCTTTGGTCTTGAACAAGGGACACACACTTTTGAGGTCATGGCATTCGACAACGCCGGGAATTCGAACACATCGGTCGTCGAATTCACGGTGGAGAAAAATCAATGGCCAGAAGTCGATGCTTTATTGATTGCGGGCATGATCGTGGTCGTCGCCATCATTACTGCCGGACTCTACGTGCTATTGCGAAAGAAGACCTAGATTCGAAGATATGCGAGATAGACCGATCCTACTCATTCTTTCTGTTTTGAAAAACTATAAGTACCCCTTGCTCAGTCGAAACCCATAATGTCCGCTAAGCACGAGAAACGGGATATCACGATAGGGTTCTTGATCGTTGGCGCCATCCTGGCCTTTTTTGCAATCCAGATTGTGAGATTCGCCGATCGTTACGTGGAGATCGTCAACGCAGGATTCTACATTGGAATAGTCATCTTCGCATTGGGTGTAATCCTGGTTGCAGCCTACGTCCTATACTATGACTGAAACGATTCGGTGCAGTCCCATATCTCCCCGTCTGCCTCAGGAACAATCAGTAATGTCAAATTGAAAGAGAAATAACGATTTAGCGTGATATGGTGCCAGGGAGTATCCCACGCCAGCTCGACGGTGCAGGGCCACGTGTGCTTGTCCCAGGCGAGGCAGCACATACGATTGCACTTGTTGCGCGTGGTCAGAGTATCAGAATCTGCCTGCTCCATGCTTGGCCCTGCGGACTATCTCCCATCAGTGCAAGTAATACTCCCAATACATTGTCCTTGCATGCGTCATCGCCACCAAGTCAAAACCAGTGTATTTTCCCCACTTGCCCCTCATTCGATCTACGACAGCGCTAGCGACGGCGTCACGGTGTGCGTGGAACCAATTATACATCATTTCGTCTTTGATGAATGGGGCCAACTCCGTCTTGGGCAGGACCTCCTTCGTGTATTCTCTCAAATCTGCAAGGTAATCCAAGACCGACTGAACATCCTCCCTCGATCCGATGTTCCCGTGACCAGCAGTCATGATCCTCCAATCTAGTGTCAGCAGTTCCTGCAGCGCCTTCTCATAACCGTCTATGTAATGGCCTACGCCGAAGTTGTCAAACTCCAATTGGCCAGGATGAATCATGTCCACATTGTGCACGACTCCATCTTCCTTGAGGAGGATCCAACTGTTGTCCGTGGAGTGACCTTGCTCGGGAGTCCCGACCTCGACCAGGGTGTCCTCGAACTTGAAGCTACCACGAGGAACTCTGATGACCTTAGTGGGAAGCGGCACCTTGTCCCCATACTTGTGAATCTCTTTCACGCACTCGGCATTCGCAACGATGTGCAGCGCTTTCCCGTGACTCTTTGCATCCCTGACAAACGAGTCTGCGTCTCCGATGTGGTCGAAGTGGTAGTGGCTGTAGACCACAGTTGTGACAGGAAGGGATGTAACTTCGCGAATCGCCTTGAGGACGTTCTGACCTCGCCCGTAGGACAGCGGATCGATGACCATCACACCTCGATCGCCGACAACGAACGTGGATTGATAGACTAACGACTCGACCCAATACACACGTTCGGTCAGTCGCTGGAGAGTGTAGGGTCGTTGAACGCGTACGTAGTCGCTGTCTCGGAGTTTCTGGCCAGGCACAATCGGAACTTCCTTTGACGCCTCTATCAGGTCCGGGATGTCCTTGTGATCAGTCATTTGACCACGTATTTGATTCGACTGAGCGCCGGATATTTAAATATGATACTCGAATAGATCCAGCGGAGCTGATGCGAGAAGATGGACAGGTCATGCTTGTGGATGACTTTCTCGAGGCAATCCATTAAGATTCGGTATTTCATGACCCCGGCATGGTCGGCGACGCCGACGGAACTCGCGTCAGGGACCCGCTGCGCGTGTACATCGTCAACCAGACTGCACATTGGTTCATCGTAGGACTGACGTTCCCGGTCCTGGTGCTGTTCGTCCTGGACAAGGGATTGGACCTGCTGCAAGCCGGGATCGTGCTCTCCGGCTACAGCTTGGCCACGATCGTGCTTGAACTTCCGACAGGCGGATTGTCGGACACAATCGGCCGCAGGAAGGTCTACATCATGTCCTTGACCGTGATGCTCGCGGGCGACATCATCCTGCTTTTCGCATGGGACTTCCCATCTACGATTCTGGCGGCGGTGACGCTCGGTGCGGCGCGCGCCCTCTCGTCCGGCTCCATCGAGGCGTGGTTCATCGACGAGTTCAAGATGAAGCATCCGGGAGGCGATCTCCAGCGCGCCTTGGCGAAGTCCGGAGCGATGATCCCGCTCGGATTGGGAGCGGGATCACTCCTCGGCGGTCTCGTGCCAATGTCGTTCGGGAGTCTCTCCGTCGACACCTTCTCCAGCCATTATGGCCTCAATTTCGCCTTCGCAGCCTTCTTTGTAATCGTGCAGATCATGTTGACCTTAGCACTCGTGCGGGAGCGACATTCACTCGGTCGGTCCGGTAGGTTCTCTGACGGTGTGCGGAAGACCCCGGAGATGATCGCAACCTCCGTGAAGTACGGTGTAAGGAACCGCGTCACCTTCCTGCTCTTGCTTTCCACATTGGCCCTGGGGTTCGCACTTTTCAGCCTGGAGTTGCTCTGGCAGCCGCGAGTGATAGAGCTCTCGAGCGAAGCGACAGGCACTTGGATGCTTGGCGTTCTCGCCGCGGGATACTTCCTGGCCTCGTCCGTGGGAAGTCTAGCCTCCCCGCTGGCCTGCCGCAAGTTCAAAGGACATTACCCAAACGTGCTATTGCTGAGCCGGATCGGAATGGGTCTGTCTCTTGTCATTCTGGCAATGCAAGGAGGGTTGCTTGGCTTTTCGGCCGTCTATCTCCTTGTTTACTTCATCGTCGGGATGGAGGACTCCCCCTTCTCTGCCATTTTCAACGACCAGGTCCCGAGCAAGGCGAGGTCCACCCTGATCTCCTTCCGTTCACTGATGCTGCAGCTGGGCGGCGTGGCCGGGGCAATTATCATCGGGTATCTTGCCGATGCTGCATCGATTCCGGTTGCGTGGACTCTTGCTGGAGCGGTCCTTCTGGTCTCTGCCGTCGCATTTGCGATGCTGTCTCGCATGGATTGGCGCCGGGAGAATAAGGACGTAGGATCTATCGACTGACCATGATCCTATGCATCAAGAAACGCAATGAAATCTGCGAGAAGACTGTCGAGACCTACATAGGATCGTGAAGTCTCCTTCGTTCTTCGTAGAGAATCTCCAGTTGCATCGGAGAACCAACAATGAATATGACAAAGGATTAAT
>JAJRAH010000091.1 GCA_028679985.1 Methanomassiliicoccales archaeon | reverse complement strand
GTTGCAAAAACCCGACTTAGCTCAGTCTGGCTAGAGCGGCTGACTGTAGTGGGTTACCGGCTTGCCGGTCTCATGCCGCCGACATCAGCAGGCCCCCGGTTCAAATCCGGGAGTCGGGACTATCGAATTCTTCCAACCACTCATAAGGTTCCCCTGTGAACATCGAGGATTGCTTCACAGTCGCGCTTCTCGCCTAGAACGAGCATGACCAGGAAAGCTAGCCCATAAGGTCCCTTACGCAATCCACCGCTGCGTCTACTACCTTTCCTTCAGCAAGAGTGAGAACTTCCCGACCCTTCATCAGCAGCCGACCGTCGCACAGTACCGACTTGACGTTCTGACAGGAAGACGAGTACACGACATTCGACACGACATTCTCCCGCCTCAGCGGATTGAGGTTTGGCGACTTTCCGTCCATTATGACGAGGTCCGCTTTCTTCCCGATTTCTATCGAACCGATCGAGGATTCGAGTCCGACGGCTTTCGCGCCACCGATCGTCGCGAAATCGAGGAGCTGCTGGGCCTTGAGAATCGAGGGATCCCATCGACTGGATTTCTGCAACAGGCCGAGGGTCTTTATCTCCCCGAACATGTCCAAGCTGTTGTTGGTCGCGGATCCGTCGGTGCCGACAGATACATTCACCCCAGCAACGACCATCTCAGGTATCGGAGCGACTCCACCGGTCGCGAGTTTCATGTTCGAGACCGGGCAGGTCGATATGCTCGTCCCGTTCCTTCCCAATATCCTGACCTCGTTGAGCGTGAGCCAGGCGGCGTGGGCTGCGAGACCGGTCTTTCCAAGAAACTTCAACTTGTCCAAATATTCCACAGGTCTCATGCCCTCCCTCTTCTTCAGATCGTTGACCTCTCTCCTCGTCTCGGAAAGATGGAAGTGAAGGAGAAGTCGGTTCTCGAGGGCATAATCTCTTGCTTCCACGAATGTGCCAGAAGAGCAGACATACACACCCTGCAAGCCGACTGCCGGAAGGATCCTTTCCCTGCCCCTAAACGATTCGCAGAACCGACGGCAGTTGTCCATCGGCTTGCCCGACTGAGTCGTGAACTCCTGATCGAGCACGGTCCATGACAGAATACCTCTCAGTCCGGAAGCTTCCACAGCACCGGCGATCACATCTTCAGAGTAATACAGATCCACGAACGTCGTCGTCCCGCTCCGTATCATCTCGAGACAGCCAAGCTCAGCCCCACACTTGATGTCCTTTGGAGTTCGCTTCGAATCGATGGAGAAGGTCCTGGCAAGAAAGTCTGGAAAAGGAAGATCATCGGCCATTCCTTTCATGATCGCCATTGCGACGTGAGTGTGAGTGTTGATCAAGCCGGGGAGTACGATATCGCCGCTCGCATCGATGTCCGTATCAGCTCCCGATCTGACGTCGCCAATCTCTCGCACGAGGCCATCCTCGATCAACAGGTCACCTTTGAGGACATCTCTGTTCGGATTCTGAGTGACGATCCAAGCATCCCTGATGGCAACACTCATCTGACTCCATTGAACGCCACGCCAGATAATAAAATTTGGGAGGGTAAGGGACGGGCTCTCCTGCAATGAATCTAGACCGCGCAGAAAGAAGTAAGATATAGAGTGGTCACCATGGCCTTTCAGAACGGGCTAGAACGACAACAACCGGCTGCACTCCGATCTCGATTGATGTCCGAATCAGAGTTGACGTGATGACGACCATCACATTCTTGGGAACTGGCGGCGGACGATTCGCAACCATATACCAGCCCCGCAACACGGGCGGGATCTACATCACCAATGAGTGGAGGATCCATCTGGATCCCGGACCAGGTGCACTGGTCAACTTGAGCCGGGCATCGATAGATCCTGGAAAGACCGATGCCATTCTGATTTCGCACTGTCACCCTGATCACTATACTGATGCGGAAATCCTGATCGAAGGCATGGCCAGGGGAGGATTTAGGAAACGCGGAATCCTTATTGGAAGCGAGAGCGTCCTCCAAGGGAGCGGGAACTTCGGACCCGCGATATCATCATATCACTTGGGCCTTCCAGAGAAGATCAAGGTCATGTCAAAGGGGTCCTCGGCGAACGTCATCGGTCTTTCAATCGAAGCGACGCCGACAAGGCACAGCGATCCCACTGGTATCGGATTCAAGTTGCATACACGCGACGATACGATATCGTACGTTGGAGATTCCGAGCTGGGCCCCGACATAATAGAGGCTCACAAGGGTTCCAGGGTCCTCATCATTTGCCTAACGAGACCCATCGGATCCAGGATCCCGTACCACATGTGCACGGAGGACGCCGCAATACTCGTTGAGAAGACTTTGCCGGAGGTCGCGATACTGACCCATTTTGGCATGAAGCTGCTGCATGAAGGAGCAGAAAAGCAATCGGCCTACATCGAGAAGCAATCGGGAGTTCGGACGATAGCTGCTACTGACCTCATGACTGTAAACCTCGGAAAGACTATGAGGTTCCGCGATAGAACGAGGACAGAGAACCGGGCTTGACTACTATCGGGAGAAAGAGTGCTGGTTCGGATCACTCTTGCTAGAACAGCGATATTACCGCACGGCGGTGCTGCGGGCACTAGATAGGCTTTTATAATAGTGCATATGTCGCGAGAAACAGGTGTCTGAGGTCGGTGACTCAACTTTCCTCCTAAGAGACTGTTTTGTTATCCCCACCACACCGGTCTCAGGCACCAAACCCCCCAATCAGGGCTCCGCTGGATTGTTTAGAACCTGTCGTTGTCACGATATGATTCAGCATAGGGGATTCCCTCACCGTCCCTTCCTTCCTGAAAGGAAGGCTTATTGACCGACTAGCTCAATTATGGGGACAATGTCCGTTGAAGACAATGTCCTCAAGAAGATCGCACCAGACGCGGATCACAGACGCTTCGTCACTAGAATCGTCTCCGATTTGATCGAGAGTGTGAAGGCTGACATCAGGAAACGAGGCTTGAATCTTGAGGTTCGTCTCGTTGGATCAGTCGCCAAGGACACCTATCTTCGCAATCCAGACGTCGATCTATTCATCATGTTCCCGGCGACGACTCAGAGAATCGACTTGGAGAGGATAGGTCTTGCCATAGGGCGCTCTGTCTTGGGCGGGGAAGAGCGCTACGCAGAGCATCCGTACATACATGGTGAATTCGACGGACTCGAGGTCGATCTTGTTCCGTGCTACAAGATCGATAGCCCCCTGGGCCTCAAGTCTGCCGTGGACAGGACGCCATTCCATACCGAATACGTGAAGAAGCGGGCTTCAGAGAAACAGAAGGCGGAGATCCGCCTACTGAAGCAATTCACAAAAGGCGTCGGGGTCTATGGCGCCGAGGCTAAGACACAAGGATTCTCCGGATACCTAATCGAGCTGCTGGTCCTGAGATACGGAGACTTCGGAACGGTCATCAAGGAGGCCTCCAAATGGAGATGCGGGCAGATGCTGTATTTGGCAGAGCATAGCAGGGAGAAGATCGACTCTCCGCTGATATTCTATGACCCAGTGGATCCGAATCGGAACGTAGGCTCCGCCCTTTCACTTGATTCGTTCTCGCTGTTCGTGTATGCGTGCAGGGAGTATCTGAAGAAAGAGAGCATCAGATTCTTCTTCCCCCATGCGAGGAAGTCCTTTGACATGCGCACTATCAGGGACGAATTCAGATCTCGTGGCACCAGGGTCGTCGTCGTTGAGTTCGGGAGACCGAAGATAATCGACGACGATCTCTATCCACAGACGAGGAAGACTCTTGAAGGGCTGAAAGCTTTGGTGGAGAACAACGATTTCATCGTCATCGACAAGAGCTTCCACATTGCCGAGAAAGTTCGCTTCGTATTCGAACTCCAGTCGGAAGTCCTGCCGAATCGCAGGAGACACCTGGGGCCTCCGGTATGGATCGACAATGCCGAGGAATTCCTGACGAAATGGAAGAACAAGGGATTCAGAAGGCCGTTCATCGACAGGGGGAGATGGGTCGTCATAGCAGAGAGAGATCATAAGAGAGCGGCCGATGTCATCAGGCATCAGGTGGATTCAATCGCGCTCGGCAACGGCTTCAAAGGGAAAAAGGGTTTCAAAGTGATCAAGCACGACTCGGTGATGACTGGAGACTTCGAAGACACACTGACGGAACTCATCGACAAAAGGAAACCATGGGAGAGATGAGACTCGTCCCAATCGATGTCTGGTCAAATCCTGGTGACGCTTATCAGGTATACGTCGGACTCGGTCGTGTGACCGATTTTGTCGGTAGCTCTGATATGGAAATGATAATCCCCGACAGAATACGTGTCCGACAGACTGAACATGTGATTCCCTGTGTCGGTCATATTGACATAAGTCCCTGTTACCCCACTGGAAGATACTAGGATCTGGACGCTGCTCAAACCGCCGTTATCCGCAACTCTGGCCGTAATGTTGATGACGCCTGTTGCGTCCTGCTGAGCAACCAAGAATGAATAGCCGTTGACCGTCTTCTCTACCCAATTTCCCCCGGAGTCCTGCACCCATAGTGATATGTCGCGTACCTCAGGGTTGGAATTGTCGCTGAAGGGAAAGTTCAGTAACAGTATCCAGATAGCCAAGAATATGAAGAAGAACAGGACAGTGTTGCCCAGTATCGTCTTCCTTTCTATGCTTTCCTTCGGGATCCGAGCGAGCGGGTAGAGGTATCTCAGCGCAACAATACCGCCAATCAAGACAACTAGACCCAGATAGACGCTGAATCCGCCCAACACATACGCAAAGATTCCGCATACGATAGCGAAAGCGAGGGTCACAAACAGGAACTTCGTTCCTCTGATGTCGTTCTCGAGGAATTTATTCTCATCGAACTCGGGAGGAACGAAATCGTAGACCTCTTCGACGACCTCTTTCTTCCGCTTGTGAGCCATTGTTCCCCCTAACAGCGATGGTATTTTAAATCCTTTCCTTCAAGAACGGATCGACGGCACATTGAGATTGTAGACCCAAGTAGCACTGGGAGATCCTCGATCGCCGGACAACCCCTGCAGGATTAGAGTAAGTGCAGTCAGACAGTTCATCCAAGAGTGCAACCAGCGGGGTAACAACAGTCCCAACCTGCGTACTTTCGTTCATCCCTGTGTGACAAATATATAAGCAAAGGTGGGATTAGACATGGTAGGTGCATCGATGCCCGAAAGGAAGATAGAAGAGTTGCCTGGAGTCGGACCCGCAACTGCTGAGAAGCTGCGCGATGCTGGATACACTGACCTCATGGCCATTGCGGTGGAATCCCCGAAGGTCCTCGCAGAGGTATGCGAGATCGGAGAGAGCACGGCAGCGAAGATCATTTCATCTGCGAAGCAGGCCGCCGACGTCGGCGGATTTGAGACAGGTGACCTCGTCCTCGAGAGGAGAAAGAACATCCACAAATTGACATCTTGTTCGAAGGCTCTTGATGATTTAATGGGGGGAGGATTCGAGACTCAGGCAATAGCTGAGTTCTTCGGTGAATTCGGAAGCGGAAAATGCGTATCAGCTGACACGCCAGTCCTGTATGAAAGCGATGACTCCGTCCAAGTCAAGACCGCGGAGGACGTGTTTTCGGACCTCGAGCGCGAGAGATATCCGACAGAATACGACGGCGGAGAGATCCTGCCTGTTTCGAAGGCCAGAGTCCTAGGCCTAGTCGAGGGGAGAATCATCCCGGTCTCCCCGTCTCACATGTACAGAGAGAGAGTCGAAGAGGTCGTGGAGCTGTCCACGAACGGCGGCCGATCGATTACATTGAGCAGGATTCACAGGCTGCCTGTTATCAGGAAAGGCAAGATTGACTGGACTCCTGCTGGTGCGATCGTGGCGGGCGAGAGAATCGTAGCGGTTAAGGAGAACTACGGCGACCTCAGAGAATCGTTCGGAGGAGAGATCGGACTTTCGATCGACATGGTGCGTTCGGTCAGATCGGTTCCCTACGACGACTACATCTATGACTTCATCGTTCCCCGTGGGCACACTTTTGTCGGCGGTAACATGCCGACGGTGCTCCACAACACCCAAATCTGTTTCCAGTTGGCCGTCAACGCAACGATGCCTCACGAGAAGGGAGGACTTGAGGGAGAAGTGATCATGATCGACACGGAGAACACGTTCCGTCCTGAGAGGATAGTCCAGATATCCTCCGCACTCGATCTCGATCCGATAGAGACCCTCCAGAGAATCCATGTTGCCCGGGCTTTCAACTCTCATCACCAGATGCTGCTTGTGGAGAAGGCGATGGAGCTGGCCCATGACAAGCCCGTGCGTCTTATGATCGTCGACTCCTTGACGGCGCACTTCAGAGCCGAATACATCGGAAGAGGTGCTCTTGCGGAAAGGCAACAGTCGCTAAACAAGCACATGCACGATCTCCTTAGGTTCTCGGATCTCAACAATGCCGTGATCGCCGTGACGAACCAGGTGGCCGCCAAGCCTGATGCGTTCTTCGGAGACCCCACTCGCCCGATAGGAGGACACATAGTCGGGCACACAGCTACATTCAGGATCTATCTTAGAAAGAGCAAAGGTGGGAAGCGCATAGCAAGATTGATCGATTCCCCGAACCTGCCCGAGGCCGAGGCAGTCATAACCGTGTCTGAAGAGGGAATCAGAGATTGAGCGCGGCTTCGACAAGACCCTCAAGGGGTAAGGTTGTCGCACGGACATGACCCATACATCCTATCTGTTCGAACTTTCGGGCGAACATTCAACGTTGCCGGAAGCAGAGGTCATTTCTTGCCTGGCCTCTGAGTGTGAAGCTTTCGATATCAGAGAGAAAGGCCCTGGGTATGTAGTTGCCGAGCTCCCGGAACGCCATCTCCTCGATGTCGGAAACCGATTGGCTTTGAGTCATAGGATCGGCCGTTACCTCGGTTCATGCTCTCTGGAAGGACTTCCACGATTTGCAGAATCCCTCTCGTTGCCAGAAGGGGCAGTCTCGGTCAGGGCAAAGCAGTTCCGCCGTGGCTACCCTGGGGTCGACAGTTCGAAGGTGGCGGGCAAGGTCGGGGCGATTCTTGCAAGGAATACGAGAATCGATCTCGAGTCGCCTGAGGTGGAGTTGAGGATCCTCATGTCCGACGCGCTCAAGTTCTTCATATGCGATTGCAGAATCGACAGACGGCAGTTCGATGATAGGAAGGTTGCGCAGAGGCCGTTCTTCTCGCCGATATCGCTGCACCCTCGCTTCGCCCGAGCGCTGGTGAACCTATCGAGAGTACGGAGAGGAGATCGCCTCCTGGATCCATTCTGCGGTACCGGGGGAATAACAATTGAAGCAGCACTCGTCGGCGCAAAGGTGCTCGGATCGGACATATCCGAAGAGATGATCGCAGGGTGTATGGAGAATATGACTCACTTCGGCGCCAAATGGGAAGAAATGAGGAAGATCGACGTAGGAAGCATCTCTGATGTGTTCGGCAAGGTTGATGCTGTAGTCACGGATCCGCCGTACGGAAGATCGGCCACAACGAACAAGGAACCTGCACAGCAGCTGCATCAGAGGGCTCTCTCTTCAATGACCGACGCCCTCAGGGAGGGGGGGAACATGGCAGTTGTTTTTCCGCAAGTCTGCCTGGAAGGTGGAAAGGATCTGCGTCTGAGGGAAACGCATATCCAGAGGGTTCACAGGTCCTTGACAAGGCATTACTGCATCTTCACTAAGATACCCGAACGCTGAACTCGACATTTGATTCCTGATACAGGTTATCCGAAATAGCATGGAGAGTTACGTCCCTCGCGGTGGGACTAGCTGTCGAAGGAACATGAATCTCCATCGTGACGTTCGCGGAATCACGGTAGAGGATGTTGAATTCGAGCGTATTGGTCGAATTCACCGATGATTGATTGCTCAAATACAAGCCAGCGCTCCAATCAGAGAGGATATTCTGTACGCTCAGTCGCATGTGAATGTCGGTGTTGCCAGTGTTGTTCACGATCATCATGAACGTCGCGATCTCGCCTGGGTTGACGGCAGTCGCATTGGAACCCACGGCACTGATTTCGAACGAATACTCAGGTGGAATTTGGGTCACCGGTATCGGAGTGAAAGTGGCGACAAGAACGATGAGGGCAACGACTCCGATCACCTTTCTCTTCATATCGATTCGTGAGATGTCGTTCAACGGAGCAGGATGTCTGAGACCGAGGAACATTATCAGGACGGCAAAGAGCAGCCAGCCTGTGTAGAAGAAGGACATGAGGAAGAGACCGCCTATCGTGACATAGCCGAGATACTTGGCCTTCTCGCCAAGCAGCCCTCTTGCAATGTGGCCTCCGTCAAGCTGGCCAGCTGGAAGGAGGTTGATTGCGGTAACCAACATGCCGACCCAGGCAGCGATTGCCATAGGGTGCATCACCACGCCGCTGGGAATCGGTATTATGTACGTCAGAAGCTCGAACAAAGGCTGCATTATGAAGCCAATGGCTCCGGCGTCACCAATGCTCCCCTGTTGAACTCCTCCTTGGGAGGTCAGGAACAAACCCAATATAGCGATGGGGATGGTAACTAGTATGCCGCCAAGGGGGCCTGCTACTCCGACGTCCACGAGTGCCTTCCTGTCTGGCATGAGGTCACGCATCGATATGAATGCGCCGAAGGTTCCCAGCGGAGGGACCGAAGGAATGAAGAACGGGAGGGACGCCTCGACGCCATGCCTCTTCGACATGAGGTAGTGGCAGAGCTCGTGCGTGCCGAGGATCGCCAAGAGAGGAATGGCGAAGAATACCGCGCCCCAAAGGATATTCGATCCGGCGAAGATATCGTAGTTGCCCGAGTAAGAGGCCCACCAATATGCCCCGGCTACCACCGTCGACGCGAATGTGGCTGCGAGGAGGACCCAGTTGATCCACACCCCCCTCCTCTTGATCTCCGGTTTCCTCGCGATCCGTATGATATGTTCTCCGGACTTGTAATCGATGAAGGGTATGAGGGACCTCTCGCCAAGCTCCTTCCTCAACTTCTCGAAGTTATCCTCGAGAGTTGCTGGGTCAGGACTTATGTAGAAAGCGAGTGACTCTTGGGAGACTTTGACATCATAAATCGGGAAGTGCCTCCCAACGATGGATTTTACCGCCTCAATTTCAGCTGCAGTTTCGGCCTGGCCCATATGTCTCCCCCTATCAAGCACGTGCTATTAACTTTTTCCTAGCATACTGGGAATCCAGGAAGGCTGAGGAGAGAGGGAGAGAAAAGAGTAATTATCTGTATGCGAATCTGACGCCGTGAATCGGTACGCCCAGCTCTTTCGACTTGGGAATTGCATAATGGGAGTCGCGGGGCTGATGCTGGGAGCATTCGTAGCTGTCGGCTTATCAATAGTCGAATTCCCATTACAGCTGACTCTCGCATCCGTCGTCGTTTTCCTTTTTGTGGCAGCAGGCAACTCCCTCAACGACTACAAGGACAGAGAGGTTGACAAAAGGGCGCACCCAGAGAGACCAATACCGGCTGGTCGGATATCCCCCGAGACGGCGTTGGTCATCTCAGGAGCCTTCTTTGGCGTCTGCCTCGTGATAGCGTTCTTCCTGGACCCTATATCGATCGCGGTGATCGTCTCTGCGATCTGTGTCATGCTTGCTTACGAGGGTGGACTGAAGAAGGGAGGACTTGCTGGTAATCTGTCGATCTCATGGCTCACTGCGGCACTCTTCCTGCTGGGAGGCGCGGTGGTAGGAGAGGTCGACAAGACGATCATCATAGCGGCGATGGCATTCCTAGCAGCGCTCGGAAGGGAGATCATCAAAGACATCGAGGACATAGAGGCCGACTTCGATCGGAGGACGCTTCCGATGCGCATCGGAAAGAGAAATGCTGGGATGATTGGAAGTGCAGCGCTGATCGCAGCCGTGATTCTGAGTCCCGTACCTTCCATCTTCGGTACGTTCTGGCTCGGTTACCTGGCTGTAGTCCTCCTTGCCGATGGAGTGTTTATATACTCTTCCATTGTTCATTTTAAGAACCCGAGGAAAGGCCAGAGGCTTGCGAAGATCGGTATGATGATCGCTCTGATAGCATTCCTGATAGGGGGCATTCGATGAAGGTCAAAGAGTATCTCATGGCCAAGATGCGAGACCGAACGATTCACATGACATTGATGGATCCCGCCAAGCAGGATCCCGCCAGAGCGGCCGAGGTAGCGAGCATCGCGGAGTCGGTCGGCACGGACGCATTAATGGTGGGCGGATCCACGAATGTCACTCAGGACAACCTGGACGCTACCGTGCTCGCGATCAAAGACTGTTCGGAGCTGCCAGTAATCTACTTCCCGTCAGGAGCTCAAGCCATCTCGAGGCACGTTGACGCAATCTACTTCATGAGCATGCTGAACAGCCGGAATATCAGAAACGTGATAGGAGAGCAGATCAAGGGCGCGCCGATAGTGATGAGACTCGGCATCGAGCCGATTTCCATGGGATATGTCATAGTGGAGCCGGGAATGAAGGTCGGAGAAGTCGGACAAGCTGACCTGATCCCTCGGAACAGACCTGACCTGGCCGTAGCCTACGGACTGGCGGCACAGTATCTGGGGATGTCGTTTCTATATCTCGAGGCCGGCAGCGGCGCTCCGGAGCCGATTCCCAAAACGATGATACAGGAAGTAAGGAAGTACGTTTCCCTGCCGCTGATAGTCGGAGGGGGAATCCGGACCCCCGAGGATGCGGCTATGACTAAGAGCGCTGGTGCCAACGCGATAGTGACGGGAACAATCGTGGAGAACCGCGACTTCGCCAAGGCGCTCGGAGACGTGATCAGGGCAATAAGATCGTAACTAGAATCTTGTTTGTTCAGCCTGAGCTGGAAGAGGTCAGACACGGCTCAAGAGCATCTCGTGAATCCTTGTGTCGTTCGACAGTTCTGGATGAAAAGCGAGAGCGAGGAGATTATCTTGCCTTGCCATGATAATCCTGTCCTCGTGCTTGGCTAGTACCTCGCACTTCCCCCACGCCCTCGATATCACCGGAGCCCGAATGAAAACGGCATGGACCGGACTGCTCATTCCCTTGACCTCCAATGGGATCTCGAATGACTCCCTCTGCCTTCCGAACGCGTTTCGCTCGACGGCCATGTCCATCAGACCAAGCAGTCCCGTCCCGGTCTTGGAAACCTCGTCATCTCCCTCCTTCGCCAGGAGTATACAGCCGGCACACGTGCCCATGATCGGAAGGCCCTCTCTACCAAGCTCAATCACTCGATCGAAGAGCTCGAAGCGCACGAGCAAACTAGATATCGTCGTACTCTCCCCGCCTGGAATGATGAGGCAGTCCACCAACTCCAGGTCTCTCGGCCTCCGAACCGGGATCGCCCGTCCCTCGACCCCCAGCTTGACCATCGTCTGCTGGAGC
>JAJRAH010000090.1 GCA_028679985.1 Methanomassiliicoccales archaeon | reverse complement strand
TCACAGGATCTGTCCAAGACGTGGATCACTCCTCTCTGCGGGAGAGGGTACGTTCTCTTGCACTCTGGGTAGTTCGAGCAGCCAATGAATCGTTTTCCCATCCTGGAGAATAGTATTCGGAGGTCATTCCCGCATTTCGGGCACTTCCCCATCGATGTCATCTTCTTGTTGCTTTCGCATTCGGGGTCAATGCAGTGAACGAGAGGAGGTTGCCCCTTCCTTATTGCCCTCACTCTTGGCGATCCACACAGCTCGCACCTCTCTTCAGTCGGCTGGACGAGGGCCCCGCGAGGCTTAGGGTAGGCCCTCTTGCACTCTGGATAATTCGAGCAGCCGATGAACTCACTGCCTTTCCTCGACCGCATCATCCTGAGTCTTCCGCCACAGTCCGGACAGGTGCCTATGTATTGCTGCTCCTCAAGCGCCTTCCTGATGTCTTTCCCGATCTCTTCCTTGTGTTGTCCCATCGTCTCGATGACATCCGAGAGCATATCCTGAGATTCTCTCACGACATCTCCGAGCGTGCTTTCGCCTTTTGCGATGTCGTCCATGTCTCTCTCAAGGTGCGCAGTCATCTTACTGTCCGTTATCATCTCAGCATGTTTCTCCAGTGAGCTGGCCACCGCGATTCCGCTCGGAGTCGGGATGAGATTCGCACCTTGCACGTAATTGCGGTCATAGAGCTTCTGTATGATTTCGTGCCGCGTGCTCTTGGTTCCGAGTCCAAGCTTCTCCATCTCCTGTATGAGCGTTCCTTGCGAGTATCTCGATGGAGGCTGAGTCTCTTTCATTTCGGAGTTGACGCCTAACACGGCGACCTCATCTCCTGTCTGAAGCTGAGGTATGGTGGTCTCGAGGACACGATAGTATGGATAGTAGTCGCGCCATCCCTGCGAAAGTATCCTGTATCCTCTTGAATCGAATGGTTCATCCCCGACCGTTATCGTGCAGTTCGTATGCTCGACTCGGGCGGGAGGGGCAATCGTAGCCATGAACCTCCTGGCAATAAGCTCATAGAGAGTCCATTTGTCACCCTTCAGGACCTTCTTGGTCGCACCTTCCACGGGGTGTATAGGGGGATGATCGGTCGCTTCTACCCTCCCCCTCGACGGGCGCAACTGCTTCAGCGAAAGAAGTTCCTCGGCCTCTTTGCGGAGATCGGACTCCTTCAGTCGCTCGAGCACACCTCGCAAGTAGAGGGAACGTGGGTAGACCGTGTTGTCGGTTCTCGGATAGGATATGTATCCTGAAGTGTACAGGTCCTCGGCGACGGTCATCGCCCTGCTAGCCGACAGTCCGAGCCTGTTGGCCTCGGCCAGCATCATCGTCGTGTTGAACGGCGGCGGAGGATAGTCATCCCTCTCCTCCCTGCTGAAGTCCGTGACCCTCCCGGTCTCTATCTCTCCACAATTGGAAATGACCCCCTCGGCTGCTTTCTGTTCCCCGAAGGGATTTTGGCGATGCATGCCGCTGAATTGGATGGCCTTCTCAAACTTGGCGAAAACCTCCCAGTACGGTCTCTTGACGAACTCCGTGATCTCCCTATTCTTGTCCACGATGAGGCTCAAAGTGGGGCTCTGTACCCTGCCAACCGATAGGAAGTTTGTTCCCACTTGTCGCGAAGCGATGGAGATCAATCTTGTAAGAGACGCTCCCCAAGCGAGGTCCACTATCTGCCTGCATTCTGCAGACTCAGCAAGTTTCTTATCTGGTTCGGTCAAGGAAGAGAATGCGTTCTCGATTTCCTGCTTCGTCAACGCACTGAATCTGGCTCTCCTTGTCTTTGAAGGATTGACCCCCAATTGATCGACTGTCTCGAGTCCGATGAGTTCTCCCTCTCTGTCAAAATCAGTGGCGATTATTATCTGGTCGCTTTCGCTGGCAAGCTTCTTCAGTGTGCCTATGATGTTCTTCGCGACGACTCTCTTCTCGGGAACAGCATAAACGAGTTCTGCAGGATCGACTCTGTGCCAGTCGTTGAGGCTTTCAGGATAGTCTAGCTCGAGTATGTGGCCTCGCAGACCGACCACGTTCGTCTCGTCATTCCCGGAAGCGAAATTGAAGATCGGCACTCCATAGAGATTCTTCCTTTTCATCGAGCCGTTTGAGAGAATTGTGGCAATCCGCACCGCAGCATTGACTTTTTCACTTATGATAAGCTTTCTCATTCAGCCCCGTCCAGAGTGACCAGTATATAAATAAGATATGGTAATCCTGTCCCTTGCCTGCATTTTGCCCGACCTACCTGCTATTCTCACACGACTTCCAGATACTTCGAAATGTGACTACTCATGTTTGCCGACCGTCCCTGCGGTCATCGTGAGCCTGCCGTGGAGAACTCCGCGAACGCTGCATAGCTCGTCCGATAGGCGCTTCACGTCCGCCGCTCTGCCTGATGTCACCAGCACTTCAAGGCATTGCTCGGTGTTCAAGTGGACGTGCATGGACGATGATATGTGTGAGTGGTGATGGTGCTGAATTTCCATCAACCTCTCTCTCACGTTTCCCCTCTCATGCTCATACAGTAGAGTGATCGTTCCGACGACCTCCGATTCCTCGTCCTTCCAAGTCTCTTCGACAAGTGTATTCCGAATAAGGTCCCTTATCGCCTCCGAGCGTGCCGAATAACCCTTCTTGCCGATGAGGTCATCAAACTCCCTCAGAAGCTCTGGCTCGAGCGAGACTCCTATCCTCGTGACCTTGTCCATAGGATCACCCGGATAGCGGCGTTCGCCGCTTAAGACACTTTCTGTCGGTTCTCTACTCATCGTGAGCTGCGATCCTCTTGAGGTAGACCCCTCTGTCGTACAGAGTTCTCAGAGACCATACGGCGCGTTTGAGTGAGCCGTAAGCGGGTATTCCCTTCTGTTCGAATTTCTTCAACATGGGGCGCGGGAAACTGCCGCCAATAGCGCACACGATCGCGGGTTTGCCGCCCTCATTCACTATTCTCGCTACGATGTCAGCTAGCCCCTCGGTCAACTGAGGGGCCTGGAGTTGAAGCAGTATCAGAATTGCGTCGATGTCCTTTTCTTTCTGAAGTATCTCGAGGACCTCGCCGTAGGTCTCATCCGTGACGCTACCCGTGAGATCGACAGGGTTCTGGGCCGAGGCGAAGTACAGCGTCCTGCTCATGATTTCCTTCTTCGCCTGCTCGCTGATCGTTGCCATCCGGAGCCCAACACCGTTTTCCTTCGATTCGATGTAGTCCGTCGCTATGACGGCAAAACCGCCGGTGTTGCTCAGGACCGCGATCCTGTCCCCGTCTATATGATCGAGATTCGCCAGCACCTTGGAGTAGTCTAGAAGCTCCTGTTCGTCGTATGCCCTCTCGATTCCGAACTGTCTGAAAACGCCATTTATCAACGCATCGGAACCTCTCGCAAGTGCACCGGTGTGGGAAGACGCCGCCTTCGCGCCTCTCTCCGTCCTTCCGACCTTTATCGCGACAACGGGCTTGTTCGGCGTAATCTCCTTGCAGAGATCGAGGAATCTTCTGCCATCAGTGAAAGATTCCAGATAGAGGACTATGCATCGGGTCAAATCATCATTCTTGAAGTACTCTATGAAGTCGTTCTCATTCAGGTCGACCTTGTTGCCGAGACCTATTGCCGTTGAGAGCCCGACGCCTGTATCCTCAGCTCCCTCGTAGACTCCGCAAAGGACTGAACCACTTTGCGAGATCACAGATATGACGCCGTCACCAGGTCTGGGGCTCCGGTCTATCGGAGTGAAAAATGTGTCAAGGCCGGACCTGGGAGCGATGATGCCCATCGTGTTTGGACCTATCACCCTTGTCTTGCTTCCCCTGATTGTCTCTCTCAGACGCTCCTCCATCGCCTTGCCTTCTTCACCAATCTCGCCAAAACCGGCAGCAATGCAGATGATGTAGGGCACCCCGGCCTCAGCGCACTCCTTTGCGACGCTAATCGTGAGCTTTGCAGGCACGGCAAGCACCGCTAGGTCGACGACCTCAGGGAGGCTCTTGATATTGGGATAACACTTCAGGCCGAAGACTTCTTCCTCGTTTGGATTGACTGGATAGAGCTTTCTTGGACTCCCTTGTAATACATTGAAGACGACCGTGTTGCCTATCTTTCCAGGATGATCTGAGGCCCCTACGATCGCAACGCTCTTGGGATTGAAGAGTAGGTCCAGGTGCATCACCTTGTCCACCGAAACTGCTAGTACGTTTATAGAGTTTTCATATGGAAACCAGGAGACGCGGATATCGATACGAAATCCGAGGTAAATCCAGTATCTGTCGTCCGAAAGGTCTTGAACAACACTAAATACTCCGGAAGAGAATGGGTCGGAGAATGGATCCTACACAAGATGTTCTGGACGCGCTCATTCTCGCTGTCAAAGGGCAGGTTGAGGATAATAGACTCGCCCTTCTGTTCTCCGGAGGGTTAGATAGCAGCGTACTTGCAGCGGTTGCTGCCGAATTCGGAAACCCCACCCTGTACACGGTCGGAGTCGAAGGATCCCACGACCTCAGTGTGGCAGAGGATACTGCGGCATCTCTGGACATGCCGTGGGTCGGCCTGGTCATGGATGAAACCGAGATAATGAGCTCGATTGTTCTGGTGTCCAGATTGATCTCCACATCGAACCCGATTACGATTTCATTCGAGATCCCTTTGTTGCGCGTTTCAGAGAATGCGGGCGAGGGGTTGCTCATGAGCGGCCAGGGAGCAGACGAGCTGTTTGGAGGGTATGCAAGGTATCTGAAGATGTCTATGAGTGAATTGAGGGAGGGCATGAATAGGGATCTTCGCAGTTTGCTCGAAGATGGCGCAAGAAACGAGAGGCATATCGCCGAGTATCATGGCAAGAGAATATGCCATCCATTTCTTCATCCGAGGGTGATCGATGCCGCCTGCGCGATCCCGGTCGATGAGCACGTCAGGAATGGCGTTCGGAAGGCAGTTCTCCGGGATGTCGCCCTTTGTCTCAACCTCGGCGAGATTGCCGCCAGGGAGAAGAAGGCGGCGCAATACGGTTCTGGCATAATGAAGGCGATGAAGGCTGCGGCAAGGCGTGAACGCATGACACTGGCAACCTTCATCGAGGACCTCGTCCGCAGAAGGGAAAGTCCTTAAACGCGATCACGTATCCGAGGGTCTGATGGGCTACCACGAGACGCTTGACTGGCTCTACGGTCTGGAGACGATGGGAATCAAGTTCGGCCTCGAAAACGTCAGTGAACTCCTGGCGCACCTCGGCAATCCTCACATGAGATTCAGGTCGGTGCACGTGGCCGGCACAAACGGAAAGGGATCTGTTTGTGCCATGACCTCTTCGGTGCTGAGAGAGGCGGGATACAAGGTGGGTCTGTACACGTCCCCTCACATCGTCGATTTTCGGGAAAGGATCCAGGTGGACGGATCGAAGATACCCGAAGCCAGATTGCTCTCCTTGGCAGAAGAAATAAGGCCTTTCGTGGAAGAGATGGCACTTTCTGGTCCGGACAAGCGTCTGACCTTCTTCGAGATCACCACCGCTATCGCATTTGCCTACTTCGCGGAAAAGGGAATAGAGGAAGGAGTTATCGAGGTTGGAATGGGTGGGAGACTGGATGCGACAAATGTGTTAGAACCGGATTGTACCGTGATAACGAGAATCGGTCTGGAACACGTGGCATATCTCGGCGACTCCATAGCCAAGATTGCCGGAGAGAAGGCGGGAATCATAAAGGCTGGAATTCCGGTAATCACCGCCGAGGACAAGGAGGACGCGCTCGCAGTCATCCGATCCGTGGCATCCTCCAAGAGTTCTCCGCTGAGGATCGTCGGAAAGGACATCAGGTATGGGCTCATCTCTTCGACTCTGGACGGCACAAGAGTCTTCCTTGATGGTCTTTCCAAAGAGGTGTACGTCCCGCTTCCTGGATCGTATCAGGCATCAAATGTGGCGTTGTCCTACGGTTGCATTCGCGAGCTGACGAATAGGGGACTCGATTTATCTGATGGGGCCATATTAGAAGGATTTTCGAAGGTGAATTGGCCGGGAAGAATCGAGGTGCTGTCCAAGACCCCGCTCGTTCTTCTCGACGCCACGCATACCTCTGAGGGAGCATCGATTGTCGCCGCAGACATAGAGCGGATTGCGAAGGGAAGGATCATACTGGTGCTGGGAGTGCTGAACGACAAGGACCTCGACGGGATAGCGAGGCATTTCGGAAGACTAGC
>JAJRAH010000089.1 GCA_028679985.1 Methanomassiliicoccales archaeon | reverse complement strand
TCAGGAGATGGATTCGAGCCGGTCGGCGAATTCTCTACAGAAAGCGGGAGACTCGATCCTTCGCGGATCGATGGACTCATGTGGCTGATGAGAGCTGGCGTTCTCTGCAATGACTCATCCCTCCAGAAGGAGAACGACAAATGGTCCGTCAAGGGTGATACGACCGAAGGCACGCTGATCGTCACAGCTATGAAGGCGGGCATCGACCCCGATGCATTGAAGGCTGAATACCCGCGCATCTTCGAAGTTCCGTTCGATTCGGACAAGAAGCGCATGACGACCGTGCACGCACACGACGGCCGGAAGATCGCGTTCATGAAGGGCGCTGCTGAGTCAACGATTCGGCTGTGCGAAAAGATGTACGTGGAAGGTACACCGGTGGACATGACGGACGAGGATCAGAAAGAGATCCTTGAGAGGGATGCAGAGATGGCGAGCAGAGCCCTCCGCGTTCTCGCAATCGCCATGAGAGATGTCACCGACGCACCTTTCTCCGAGGATGCCGTAGAGACGGGGTTCACTTTCCTCGGCCTTGTGGGAATGATTGATGCGCCCAGGAAAGAGGCGATCGAGGCCATCAAGAAGTGCAGAAGCGCGGGCATACGCGTAATAATGATAACCGGTGATCACGAGCTGACAGCGAAGGCGATAGCCAAAGAGATGGGCATAGCAGCGGCTGACAACGTCCAGTCCATGTCGGGACGGGAGTTGGAGAAGATCTCTACCGAGGAACTCGCAGAGAGAGTCAAGAAGATCAACGTCTTCGCTAGAGTCGCCCCGGAACACAAAGTGAAAATCGTAGAGGCACTGAAGAAGAACGGCGAAGTCGTCGCGATGACTGGAGATGGAGTGAACGATGCCCCTGCACTGAAGAGGGCGGACATAGGCATTGCCATGGGCATAACCGGGACCGACGTCACGAAAGAAGCCGCGGAGATGGTCCTCACGGACGACAACTTCGCCTCGATCGTCAACGCTGTGGAAGAGGGAAGGGGGATTTACGGCAACATAAAGAAATTCATAGGCTTCCTGCTTTCGTGCAACGGGGGCGAGGTCATTGCGATGTTCCTTGCGATGTTTCTCGTGGACCCTGGATTGCTCCCCTTGCTACTCCCGATACAGCTGCTCTGGATGAACTTAGTGACCGATGGACTCCCAGCACTTTCTCTCGGGGTGGAACCTACGCCGACGGATATCATGGAGAGACCGCCGCGCGATCCAAAAGAGCGCCCGATAACGAGAAGGATGGGTTATCGGATCATCGCCGCCGGCTTGCTCATGGCAGTCGGAACGCTGATATCGTCCAGCATTGAGTTCGCCCAGACGAATGATGAGGCGAGGGCGCGCACTGTGGCTTTCTGCACTCTCGTCATGTTCCAGTTGTTCTTGGTCTTCTCGATGAGATCGGAGAATCGCTTGATCACTCAACTCGGACTCCGATCGAATCCGAAGTTGCTGTACGCGTTCGTGATCTCGCTGGCACTTCAACTGATGGTCGTGTACGTTCCGTTCCTCAACCCCATTTTCAAGACCGTACCGATCGGTGTGGAAGAGTGGATCATCATACTGCCAATCTCACTCTCATTGTTAGTCCTGAGTGAACTCTGGAAGGCCATTAGATACAAGGGAAAGAAGAATGAATTATCGTCCCCTTGACTGGTCTGCGTAGCGAAGAGGAGGTCTAGTCTGATCGAAATCGACGGCTCCGAAGGAGAGGGAGGAGGTCAGCTGCTGAGATGTGCTGTCGCATTGTCAGCACTGACAGGGAAAGATGTAAGGGTACGCAACATAAGGGCCGGACGCCCCAATCCGGGTCTTGCACCTCAACACATCACGGCGGTCAACGGCGTGGCTTCGCTGTGCAATGCGAAGGTGACCGGCGCCGTGGCCGGGAGCACGGACCTGAGCTTCTTCCCGGGATCGATATCTGGCGGGAAGCTGAGGCTCGACGTCGGCACCGCTGGTAGCATCTCCCTCGTGCTTCAGGCGTGCGTACTTCCTGCGATCAGGGCCGGAAAAGTGACAAGACTTGAGGTGCTCGGGGGAACGAATGTCAGATGGTCTCCTCCGATCGACTACTGTTCCGATCTGCTGCTTCCACTGCTGAAGCGAATGGGCATGGATATCCGTATGCAAGTAGTCTCGAGAGGGTTCTACCCAGAGGGGGGAGGGAAGGTGACGGTTGAGGTGGAACCGCCAACGGAGATACTCGCACTCGATCTGAACGAGAGGGGAACATTGAGCAGACTTCGAGGCGTGTGCTTCTCGCAGAACCTGCCAGAACATGTCTGCACTAGGATGTCCCATTCAGTCAAGAAAGCGTTTCTCGACGAAGGAGGGATTGTCATGAGGAACGACACGTCCTTTGGCAAGTCAACGGGGGCTGGCGTGTGCCTGTTCGCAGAGTATGAACGGACAGTCCTCGGCGTTGACGCGCTTGGCGAGAGGGGTGTTCCGGCAGAGAAGGTCGCAGAGAATGCTGCGGAGGCTCTGAGGAAGGAGATGCGTGGCATAGGGACGCTCGACGATCACGCTGCGGACCAACTAATTCCCTACATGGCTCTGGCTGAAGGAGAGTCGGTGTTCAGAGTCAGAGAAGTCACAAAGCACCTGGCGACGCAGATGTGGCTCATAAACAAGTTCCTCGATGCAACATTCAGTCTGAGGAGCCTGCCCAGCGGACACGAGATACACGTGAGTCCCTAGCCGTACATTATCGACCGCATCTTCACGAGCTCGTCTTTCTTCCCGGCCTTCTTGTAGATCTCCTTGAGCCTCTCTTCGATTCCAGCTGCCTCGACCAGTAGGGGTTTCGTATCCAACTCGGTGTGAAGGAGCATCTTGTCGATCGCGGACGTCACGGCCGCGGCGGCCCTGGCGTCGGGATACTCCGCGTGAGCTTCCGAAAGGAGCACAACCACATCGAAGTCCCTGTTCACGCCTTCATTGAGAAGGACACCGGCCAGCCCAACGATTACACCGTTCTCGAACGCTGCTATTCCGTTCCTCTTCAGTATGTCCATTGCTTTTGGCGTGGATCCGATTCCGAATATCTTGTTCTCAGGAAGAGCCTGACCCGCCTCCTGCTCGATCGTCTTGGATTCCATAACCAATCCCTCAGGTGATATGAGCATCTGGCATCCCTTATCTTCAATCCAATCCATCATCGTCTTTGCCAATGGTTTTGCAAGATTGGGGGGTGGCGGAAACTCTGAAACGAACGCGACGACCTTATCGTCTGCCTTCTGGCCAGCGTAGATTCGTACCGGGCTGTGGGCCAGGCCGCTCCTGATCAGCGCAATAGCCGGGAAACTGGCCGAATCCATCACCGCAATCTCTTCCAATCCGAGGAAGCTCACGAGGTAGTTGGCCGAGATCGACCCGACTAATCCCACGCTCGGGAATCCGTCTATCACGTAGGCACCTTGGATATCCCTCTTCTTCCGTTCGATTATCTCGATCTCTTCCATCAGGATTCGTATCGGCTCGGAGCTAATTAACGGTTGGGAAAAGAATTCACTCCGAAACGGCATCCGCAAGTATTATCGTGCTTTCACGAGTATGCTTGGCCAAGATGAGACCTTATGTCATCGTCAACTGCGCAATGACCGCGGACGGCAAAATTGCGGGCAAGAACCGAAGACAAATCAG
>JAJRAH010000088.1 GCA_028679985.1 Methanomassiliicoccales archaeon | reverse complement strand
TCTCGTCAAGGGTCAGCTGCTGCGCGGCAGGGAGTCTAACGTAGCCGTCCAGGGAACTCTCGAATCTCCAATCGATGCCGATCAGCTCCGTCTTCTCCTCCCCTTTTGACAGGGGGGAGTAAAAGAAGTCGAGGTTGAATACCGGGCCTATCACGTACTGCTCCATCCTCGCTTCCTTCAGCCCCTCTTCGTCGATGACGCCTTGTTTCAGCAGTTCCTTCGATTTCCCTTCGTACTCCTTGAATGAAGAGGCCGTGAAGAAACCCCTCTCGAGTTTCTTCACCTTGTGGTGAAGCTTGATGATCGTCAGGGTGTCTATATCATGCGGATCTCTGATCTTCTTCGGAAACGGGAGTCCGGCCTTCTCGAGCAGCCAATAGTAGTCCTTGTCCATCCCCCTCTCCTCGCTCCGCAACAAGTTCCTGCTCCCGACCATCGGAACGACGAAATCGTTCTCGACCTGGTCTATGCTGCAGTATGAGGTGAACGAGCGGTTCGGGACGAACAGGACGTTGTCCTTCAGAAGTCTATCCATGATTTTCGGATCCATGATGTCCTTGAACTTCTTCAGGAGGATGACCTCGTCAACCATTCCCCTTCTCAGCGTTCCATCCGAATCCCTGTGAGCTTTGAAGTACTTCGAGTAGGTCTTGTCTCTCCCTTCCTGACAGACCGCCAGCGTCCTGAAGCCTTCCTCCACCGCACCGTCGCATGTATCCAGTGCGGAGTGCGAACCGAGCACTCCTATCTTGATCTTGTTCTTCCTGTACCTTCGCAGATTCCCTAGAACAACATCCCTTGCGATCATCGCCTCCCTCCCAGGGAAATGAGATTGATTTGCGGATTATAAGTATGACGGCGATGCCCTTTCACTCCTTGCAGTCATGTCATGCCGAACAAGATCATGACGCCGACGAGGCACAATGCCCCGAGAAAGTCGATAGCCGAGGAGGTCAGCGGTATGCTGTCGTCGTCGGGGTCGAGAGAGAACTTGAACGTGTAGACCGCGATGTAGTACGACAGAGCATTGAGTATCGTCACCGTCAGCAATCCAGCAACAAGTGAAAGCGCGACCATCAAGAAAAGCCCGGGCGAGCCGAGGCCGAGGACGATGGCAGTGAAGTGCGACGTGATGCCTACGACGACGAAGACCCATAACGAAAGAACGTAGGAGATCAGGAAGTTTTCGACCGCAAGCTTCCCTGGCGTTCTCCTCGGTTCGAGCGTACCCATGTGCAGAAGGGAAGCAAACCTCGAAGTGAGAATCCCTCCGAGGGCGTTCGCGTCCTCGAGGAACTGAGGAATCAGAATGAGTAGGGCGGGGAGCGCCACCAGATCGTCTATCCTGCGATCTATCGTGATGCCGGCTCCGATGTCCAGAAGGATGCAGACGATGAGTATTGGCGAACTCTGCACTATTATGCGCTTCGTCTCAGAGCTTTTCATACGGAATGTCATGACGACGAGCGCGACCGTCACTGCCAGGAGCATCACGGTGAAGATGTCGAAAGATAAAGCCGGAATGCCAGACAATACGATCATTGATGCTACGAAGAGCATCGGAAGCGTGATAATATCACCAGCTGCCGTCACCAGCGGTGCCGAGACGTTGTCTATGTCCCAGTTCCTTCTGAAGCCGACGGTCGCCACTAGAATATTGACCAGGAGAAGAAGCAAGCCCGCGAGTACTCCTCCGAAGACCGAGATGAAGACGAACTGCGACACGCCGATGCTCTCCACTCCCAGCACGATCGTCACGGACTCGGCAAGGACCCCCATCAGGAACGACATGATGACGGAGAGAACGAGGGAACCCTCCAGGTTCCGTCTCAGTATCCCCCCTTTCTTCAGAGAGAGTTCGAACGTTCCGATGTGCATCGAAGTGCCGAGTCTGCTACCCAACGCTCCGAAGATGTTTCCCCTCATTCCGATTGCAGGAGGGATCAGAATCATGAGGCCTGGCATGAGTGTCAAAGTATTCGTCATGAATCCGAGCGTTGCTCCGGCGAACAGATCGCCGAATGATGACATCATGAGGGCTACGAGGCTGAGTCTGAGGGTGCTTCTGTTCCTGTCGAAGAAAGCCCGGATTCTCACGTCCCTCGCCATCGCGCTCCACTCAGATAGTCGATAAAAGCAAACGGATATAAGTATACAATCGGGGAGACAGCATCACACAAAAGCTAGAACTCCGAAGAAGTCGTTCTATGATGAGGAGACGATGTCGACTGTGAAGGTCGATCTTGAAAGGCAGCTGCGTCGCCAGACTCTCTGGCTGAAGGACTCCTGGATGTGGCTGTTGAAGAACGAGGTTCTTCAAGCAACGGACGTCGAAGGGAGGAGATTGAAGGCTCTTGACGTCGGCTGCGGCCCTGGTTTCGTCATGGAGACGTTGGGCGAGCTTCTCGAAGTCAAGGGCGTGGACATTGATAGCGATATGGTGGACGCGTGCAGAAGCCGAGGACTTGACGTCGCTCAAGCCGACGCGTGCGAATTGCCCTTCGAGGACGCCTCCTTCGATATCGTCTACTGCTCCTTCCTTCTCCTCTGGTTGAGAGATCCCGCTCGTGCCGTCGGGGAAATGAGGCGAGTTTCGAAGAAGTGGGTGATATGCCTCGCCGAACCGGACTATGGAGGACGCATCGATTTCCCCTCCGAGTTGTCCGACTTGACGCGACTGATAGCGGAAGGGATAGAGAGCGAAGGAGGCGATCCGTTCGTCGGAAGGAGAGTCAGATCGCTCTTCAGAGTGTGCGGCATGGATGCCCGGATCGGCATCCACCCGGGGGTCTGGGACATTGACAGACTGCGCTCCGAATCCCGCGATGAATGGCATTGGGCAGAACAGATGCCTTGCCGCGAAGTTGATCAACATCGCCTTGAGAAGCTGAGGGGCACATGGGATAGGGCACTTCGAGACGGGACGCTCTTCCAGTTCAACCCGGTATTCTATGCTATCGCTGAGAAGTGATCCGCATCACATCGAAGAGTGCCTGTCAAGACAGACGTAATCGCCGTGAGTCCTTGCTAGGGGGCATCCTCCGCCGCAGACGTCTTTGAGCTGACAGTCGAGGCACTTGCCGTCCAGGTACTCCCTTTCTCGAATTCTCTTGCAGAGATCGTGATTCCATATCCCTTCCCAGGGGTCTGTGAGTATGTTTCCAAGGGGCTCGTAGTAGCTCTGGCAAGGAATCACCGTCCCATCCGGCTCGATGGCCATGTTAAGCGAACAGGCAGTGCACTGCTTGATCCCCAGGCCGTAGTTGACCGGATTGAACTCGCAATAGGGAGTGGGAGAGTACCATACCATATTGATGCCTTTCTCGTCCGCCAACGATTTCACTTTGGTGAGTATCGATTTCAACTCGTCGTAGGTGATCCCCTCTGCCTCCTCGCCTCTCCCCGATCGTATCAGACTATTGAAGGCGATGTTCTTGACGCCGAGTGCGATGAGATGTCTCGCAGTTTCCTCGATATCCTTGTAGTTCGACCTCATTATTGTGGTGTTGGTGCTCACGTAGAGATCTTCCCCGAGAGCTACCTTCAGTCCCTCCATGGTCTCCTTCCATGCGCCCTCGCTCCCCACCAACTTGTCATGGACCGATTCCCTGTAGGAGAGGACAGTTATCTGAACGTGATCGAGACCCTTCTGTACGAGGCCGCGCAGGTATCCTTCCTTCCTGAGATTCCTTCCGTTGGTGATCAGCCCCGTCACCTGTCCGAACTCCTCGGACTTCTCGACAAGGTCGTCGAGGCCGTCGTATAGTGTCGGCTCGCCTCCGGTGAAGACGACATGGGGCACGCCGATCCGCCACAAATTTGCGATAACGTTCTTCCACTGATCAAGATGCAGCTCCTTCTTCTCTTTGTGTTCCATGTAGCAGTGGCCGCAGTCGTTCTGACATCGGTAGGTCAGTGCCAGGTCCATTCTGTACGGAGCCGGAAAGTCGTCGGCTCCGATGGACGGCTTGTCCGATCCGATCTGACTGAGAACTTCAAGATGCCCTTTCAAGGCCTCCCGAAGCTCCATTCTGATCTCTTCGTAGTGGGCAATCGCCGTCTTCTTGTCGAGGCTCCTATAGCGGCGACGCATGTACTTCGCCGCAGCCTTGTCGGACCTGTCTTCGAGCGCACACCTTACATGATCGACCGCGGTGCCATTCAGGAATATGAGCTTCGAAGCGTCGATGAGCAAGACGCCCTTGAGTCCGGAATCGACGCGCAGGTGGAATCTGTGATGCACCATCTCTCCTTTTCCGTCGTACTTGTAGACGCCGGGTTCGAGTCCCTTCCCAAGGACTTCCCTCCACCACGATCCGAGGCTCATCATCTTCCTCCGCCTGCGCAAGCGCATGCGCAAGCACAGGCACAAGCGCATCCTCCCCCGCTCCCGCCGCCGGGCGAAGTAGAGTACGCCGGGGGCGGGTTGACCTTGGACGTGATCTCCTTTGTCAGCGAGCGAGCGTCGGATACGAGGTTGTTGCTGGCTGACTTTATCTGAGACACGTACTTGCCTGCTATCGACTCCCTTCCCCCGACCGGCGCTTGCGTCCCTATCCCGGTCCCGGGAGCACGGCGATGGAATATCCAGGGAATTAGGTAGATCTCGTTCATTCTTCTCTCGTAGTTGTCGTCGAGCATCATCCATTCGTTTCTGTCCTCGAGGGCCTTGGCGAACTCCTCCGGCGTCCCGGCATCCTTGACCTGCTGCCATGCCGTCTCGTTGATCCTTTCGTAGTAGGATTTCGTCGCCTCGAGATCGAATCCCTTCAGCTTTGCTCCGACCGACTCGATGAGGCGGATCATGGCCTTCTTGAGGAGGGGCCTGCTCACGGTCCCGTCCGCCTCGATCGCATAGAGATAATCATTCTCGTATTCGTAATCCGCTTTATCGGCGAGTTTGGCGAGTTTCATCGGCAACTCCTCCGACAGAACCCGGACCTTTCCCTTCTTGATGAGGCCGAAAAGCACCATCGTCGCAACGTTCTCGATCGGTCTCTCGAGGACGATCGCCGCCTCGACGGCCGTGAGGTCGCGTCGCGGGCCTGCGCCGACGGTCGTGAACTTGGGGTCGAAGTAATCCATGTTTCTCTTGCGCGTTTGACGGATTACAGAGATGATTATGAATGCGAAAATCGCCGCGAATATGATTAATGGCAACAAGAGGACAAATAGCTCGACCAGACTGCTTGCGAAGTTCCCCAGTGCCTCCCAGATGTCGTGCTTGTAATAGACATCGACGTACTCCGACGGGAGTCCCGCCCCGATGTCGTATGTACCTTCTGACTGCTCACTCGGGCTGACCGAGTAGTCAGTCCATGTTGCGACGAGTCGCCCGGTCGTGCTGTCGATGCTCAACGAGTTCCAGGGGCGGTCTTGGAGATAGACTGCTTGGGAGGCGTTCGTGAAACCCTCCGGGAAGATTATCCTGGACTCCAATAATCCAGTGTCCCCGATCTGAAAATCGGAGCTGAACCATGTCGGCATGAACCTCATTCCGACCGTACCTTCAACCAGCTCGTTTTCGTAGATCATGTGAGGATTGTTCACGTGGAAGACGAGGGTGAAGGATCCAGACGCCCAGATATTGTCGATAGTCTCCTCAGTGAATTCTACAGCCATTCCGGTCTCGACGTATGGAGATTCGTGGATCAACTCGGGGTAATAGGTCGCCCCATCCACAATGATCCTGGCGTATGCCGTTGACGCATCATAGTATTCATTTGGAAGGCCGACGTCTACGCCATCGAGGCTCCCGACGTTGGTGAATTTGAAGATGTAGTCGATATCCACGCTACCGTCCTTCATCATGGTGACGTTGACGTACTCCGCAGCTACCGAGAAAGTGTATCCCTGGGCTGCAGCATTTGACGAGAATTGAGCTCCGAGAAATGCCAATGATGTGGCCAGGATGGAGAAGACCACGATCGAGACGGCGAGAATCCTTGTCGCCGCAATTGTCCTCCTTGCCTTCATTTCCGTCTCACCACTTCGGTGCTTCCTCGTACGCCTGGACAGTCCCGCAATACGGACAAGTCGCCATCACGGCTCCCTTGACGACCTTCAGGTCTTTATCCGTCAGAGCCGCGCCACAGGAAC
>JAJRAH010000087.1 GCA_028679985.1 Methanomassiliicoccales archaeon | reverse complement strand
TTCAGAATCTGGATGCATTCCTCCTCACTCGGAATCGCTGACAACCTTCTTCCCCCTCTCGCACGGCAGGATACGCAATCGACCCTTGAAATCCTTTCTGAGACCCCCGCCCTTCATGAGCCGATCCAAGAAAACGGCCAGCGCGGCGACCTCGGAGTGCGGCTGATTCCCGACCGCAACATTGAATTTTGCCATCTGATAGACCTCGGGCGGCACCTTCTCTGCCCCAACGATGACAAGGACATTCTCGGAACCGATCCGCTCGATCGCGTCGTCGATGTGAATGCCGTACATTGTCAGGTGGACGACGTCGCCGTCGAACTGTCCAACGAATTCCCTCCACTTGACACCCGTCCTTATCTCGAAATCCCCGCCGAAACGCTCGACGACGCTCCTGACCACCTTCTCCAGCTCCGGATCCTTCGTCGATACGGCGATGCCTCTTGCCCCGAGCGCACGAGCCGCGAGGGCCACGTGCGTCGTCACTCTCTTATCCCTGGAGGGACGATGGCCTAGTCTCAGCACCCAGACTTCTGCCATTCACAATACTCCCGGCTTGGATCAGTCCTTTATGCGTTCGATCCTGTGACCGCGATAGTCGAGCTTCACGGAGCGTTTCACGAGGCTCCTGAGCATGGTCGAGGTGATCCCCAGATTCTCGGCGACGTCTCCAGCGAACCTGCCTTCCGGTCCCACCTGAGAAACGACCTTTGCCTCTATCTCCTTGAACTCGTCCTCGGGCATCATTGCCGCCGCCAGAACATCGCTTATCTCGTATACCGGCCACGAGGCGTTGATATGGAACGAGGTGTAGTAAGTGTGATAGGCTTTCTCGGGATGAGATCCGCTCTGGGATCCGCTCGTCGATTGCCACTTCGTCTCCACGAGCTTCATCTTCTCGAAGAACTTCAGTGCCTCCTTCCCCTCGTGCCCGTACTTCTCTTCGATCTCCTTGGAGGTACGCCACTCAAGGGTCACCTCTTTCAGCACTTCTCTTTTCACCTTGGTATCAACGGCCCTCAGCATAGGGACTAGTTCAGAGGGTTCATTGATAACCTTTATTCTGTTCATGTGTCACACCTTATTGATTTGAAATACTATAAAAGCGTAACATCAACTGCGGAGTGGCCAGAAATGTCCACTATCATTTCCCCTATACAAATGGATTATAAACCCCTTTTCACGTCTCCCGTTCGAATGAAGAAGAAGTACCAATGCCTAGTGTGCGACAAGGTGCACGATACGGAAGATGCGGCACGCAACTGCCACAAGGGACCGATACAGGCCTTCCAGCAAGGCGTGAGACGGTATCCCAAGAAATCCTTCTTCGGACGGTAGTCGTCACGGCAGCAGAGCGATTGTACCAGCAATCGCGAGAAGAGGCACAACTATCATCAGGAAGTCATCGTCAACGTATCTCGACTTGTATCTCTCCGCCAAGATAGCCAATGGGGTGGCGACAATGCTGGCTATGATCACCTCGATGCTCGGTCCAATTATCAGCGCCATGGAGACCGAGACTATCAGAAAATACAGGACCAGCGGGACTGAAGGATACAGCGGGCTGCGCTTCTTTCTGAGGTCCCCTATGACCGGATCCACCCAAGCCATCCCCATGAGTGCCGGGGCCGCATATCCGATCGGGAAGAAGAGAAACGTGAACGTCATGCCGATGGCCGCCCACGTCGCGGCAGATATGTTGGACTGCTCGTAATCGCGCATGCCAATGATTTTCGGGCGGTAGACCAGCCTCAGGCCCTCGCCGATAAGGACGACCGCCAGAAGTATCAGAAGCCCGAGGATGCGCGCCGGTCCTCCCGTCCAGAGCGGATCGGGCAGGAGGTAATAGACGAGGAACAGAGGCGTGGATATGTGGACGATCCTTCTGACAGCATGCCCCGTCTCCATAATCATTCTATTCACATACCGCTACAAAAAGCGTTCGAGGAAATCTAAGGGAAGGTGGTTCTCGACCACTTCTCTTCGATGCCCCGCAAGAAGAGCCAAGTGCATCCGACCAGGATTCCGAGCACGAGAGCTATGCCGATCACTGCCATGAAGTCTCCAGACGAGACGCTGAAGGACAGTATCGTCAGGCAGAGATCAGGCAGGATGGAGACCGCAGCGAACTTGATGAGGATCTCGGGATTGAACAGGAAGGAGTTCGGGTTGAGCCCGGTGAGATATGCGGTCGCGACGACCATGTAGATCGACGTGATGTATAGGACAGGGAGGGCGAGCCAGAGAAGCTGTAGCTCCCCATTGATCCACGCGATCGCGAGGACGAAGGCCGTCGAGATCCCGAGCGTGAGGAAGAGGAACGCGATCAGCTTCGTCCTGATCACCTTCGGGACGGAGACCGGTAGCGTCTCGAAGTAGTCGAGAAGATCGATGTTCGTGAGCCAGCTGTACAGAAGGACGCCGAAGAATCCGACCATGGCAGCGTAGAAGACGGTGTTGAAGCCCACCGGAATCGCGAGGCCGTAGTTGACATACCACGTGCTGAAGCTCAGAAACACGAGCGGTGCGACGAAGGAGAATACCATCTTGCCTATCGTGCCACTTCTAACCAGATCGACGAACTCTTTCGCAAGCAGCTCTCGATACGAACGTGCGAAACCCAATCTGGCGTAGTAGTCGGGGAACTTCTCTTCGTGCTGCGACTTCCCTCCGTTCAAGGACTCCCTGACGAGCAACGTCGCGGCCGTGGTGAACGACGCGATGAAGGCGATGCTTATCAGAAGGTGAAGGAGGGCGCCTTCCCATTCCGTCCCTAGCGGCGGAATACTATCCTGGAAAGCAAGCGCGGGGAGAATTGTCTCCATGTTGTAGAGGTCGAAGACCCCATAACCTATCACCAGAGCCATGAACGCAAATACGACTGCGATGAAGGCTTTCACGCTCCGAGTGTAGATGACCGAGACCGCGAAGCTGAAAGAGATACCGATCAAGAAGGAAAGTAGCAGAGCGATGAAGACGCCGCCGATCGACAGTATCGAGAAGTGTGCTATCGGAGCAGCGAGCAGCAGCCCAAGCAGCGCCGGTAGAAGTACGATCAGCAAGTAGAACACGACGTCCCTGAGAAACATCCCGAGAAACGTCCTTCTGAAAGAAATCGGAAGAATGGCAGGCATGTTGATGACGTAGTTGTTCTTGCCGAACCTCCGTTCGACGTAGGTTTTGCCGAGGAAGCCGAACGCCCCGACGCTGAGTCCGTAGAGGAAGATACCGACGTGCGTGAGTGTGAGGAGTTCCCGTACGCTAATGTTCCTCTCCAGCTGATGGAGCGAGACCCCCATTCCGAAGGAGATGAAAGCAATGAAAAGCGGGAGCGCCAGAAAGATCGTCCTAGAGGAGTAGGTGACGTGCATCCTGTACTCCTCCTTCAACATCGTGCTAAGGAGGAGTGGCATCGGTTCTCCCGACCAGGCGCATGAAGACCGCCTCCAGGTCCTCGCCTCTTGCCCTCATCTCATCGATCCGTTCCCTGGCAACCAGTCTCCCCTTGTTCAGTATGATCACTTCCTCGCAGAGGCGTTGCGCCATTTCGAGTATGTGGGAGCACATGAAGATCGTCCGACCTTCCTCCCTCAATTCCAGGAGATACTCTCTCAACTTTCTCTGGTACAGGGGATCGAGGTTGATGAACGGCTCGTCGAGGAAGAGAAGCTTCGGTTCGTGGATGAACGAGGCGGCAAGCATCACTTTCTGCCTGGTACCTTTGGAGAGATCCTTGCACAGGCTGCCCTTGACATCACCGAGGTCGAAGTAGTCTATCCAACGTTCTATCTTCGGATCGATATCCTCGACCTTTCTGACCTTCCCGACGAAGTAAAGGAACTCGCGGGCGGTCAGATAGCTCGGCGGGCTCTCCACCTCGGGCATGATGCCTACCAGCTTCTTGATCTCAGGCCCTTCGGTCCTGCAGTCATGTCCGAGCACCGCTGCTGATCCGGACGTGGGCAGGATCTGGCCGGTCAGGACCCTCAGCAATGTGGACTTCCCGGCGCCGTTCGGTCCGAAGCAGCCGAGGAAGGTGCCTTCCTCCACAGCGAACGAAACTGAGTCCAGCGCCCTCACGCCGTCGAAGTCCTTCGTGAGGTTGTCGACGGATATGGCCTGCATCGATTGTTCCAATGAGGCGTTCCTTATTTAACTGCTGTCCCTCGATTATCATGCCATCCACATGCCGGAGCGCGGACAAATACCAAAATATATATTTCAAGTGCTATCACGTATCAATAGAGGGAGACCATGAAAGGCAGGAGCGTTCTGACAAGCAAGATAGAAAGCGAGATAGATCTTCTAGAAAGACACGTCGCCATGCTTAAAGCTATTATGGATCACGAGCCCATCGGCATCATCAGACTTTCGGAGCTCCTGAACGTTCCTCAGCACAAGGTCCGCTATTCGCTCAGGATCCTCGAGCAGGAGGGCCTCATACAGCCGTCACCTGAGGGGGCCGTAACGACCGACAAGCTTGAGCCTTTCCTAGACCATTTGAAGGAAACTCTGGACTCGATGAGCAAGACTGTCAAGGAACTGAGAGATTCGTTGAGCTGATTGGCAGGGAATAGCACAAAGGATTAATAGAGGACGGATATTTTACACGCAGACCCGCCAATAGGCCGTCGTAGCTCAGTCGGTAGAGCGTGTGGCTGTTAGTCCCTCGACCGGGAATTGAAACCACAAGGTCAGCGGTTCGATCCCGCTCGACGGCGCTTCCCAACGACTCTTTCTGATCGACGTTGCCGTCAAGTTCAAAACACGTGGGTGTTCTACGTTCTTCAGAGGCGGAGGATGGAGGAAGCCGGAACGGGAAGGGAGCTCGCCGCCTACTGCGGCCTCTACTGCGGAGCATGCGAGACCTATCGCGCCTGGAAAGAGAAGGACGCCGCGCTCCTCATGAAGGAAGCCGCTGAGTCCGGAAGACCGGTCGAGGAGATCCGCTGTGATGGCTGCAAGTCCGCAGACGTCATGTTCTGGTGCAGACAGTGCAGGATAAAGAAGTGTGCCTCGGGAAAGGGGCTCGAGTTCTGCTCCGAATGCAGCGATTTCCCCTGCCGGCTTGTCCTCGAGTTCGAGGCATCGAGATCGCATCATGAAGGCGTCGCTCGTGAGTTGAGGAGAATCCGTGAGGTCGGCGTTGACGACTGGGTAAGAGAGCAGAATGGGAAGTGGCGCTGCCCCCACTGCAGCAGCAGAACCACATTCTACGACGAACGATGCAGGCACTGCGGCTTGGTAATGAAGGACGAGTGACTATTCGGTACTGGCAAACATTGCAGATTCGCCACGTTGCCGATGAGACCTAAACCTTCCGCACCGGCCAGAAGATCTCCGTCACCCACTTGGAACTGTCTTTGTCCTTCTGGGGGTCGGAGTGGTAGACCTCGCGTGGGCTGCCCGCGTACGCATATCCTTTCTCTCCGATCCAAGCGTCAATCTTTGCATACGTGCTTGTCATCGTTTCATAAGGTCCCACGTGCACGGCACAGAGAGTTTTCGCCCCGGGAATGACCCGCGCGACAATCCTCCCCTCGCCCTGCGCACCCGGCGGCACCGCGACCCCACATTCCACGTCGACTACTTTCTCACATACTTCGAAGTACTCGGCATAAGGCATCCCGAGAGGCTGGATTTGTCTCGCTCCCAGATAGCCGAAGAGCTCATGATACATCGTTCCAATGCTGACTGGAAGATGGGCAATGTCGGTCTTCATCCTGATTCCGAGAACGTACTGCTCAGGAAGCTCGCGGGCCTCTATGGAATCTGCCATGCTGTACAAGAACGACAAACGGAAAAATAAACCTACGCGAAAACGATCGATCGAAGAACGAGATCGCGACAGCGAGAGACTACCAAGATCTAAATGAATCCAAGCGAACGAAGTTCTGATCAGTCCACGAGCAACAATCCAGTCAGCACTGGATTGTCTTTCGCGGGGAATTCGAATGGCAGCCCTGCATTCCTCGCCGTCTGCACGACGTCGATTCCGACCGCCTCCATCGCCGGGCGCGCTTCGAAGGGGTGCCTGCATGGATCCCCGGAACCCTGACCTACGCACTTCTCGCAAAGTCTGCATGAGCCAGCGGACAAGGCCACAGCGAACCTGTGTCCCATGCCTTGAGCGTCTGCCTCGAGCCTTCCGATCGCTCCGACGAGACGCCGGAAGTTCTTTGTCAGTATCGCTTGATACTCCCTGTTCTCCCTGGTCTCGGCCAGAGGCGCATTCTTCTTCACGATCTCGACGAAATTCCCGTCCATCTCGAATTTCAGTTGTACAAGGACGGCATGCTGGTATTTGGAGAGGATCTTCGAGAACTCCTCAGGAGTCGGGACGTTCGGAGGGCAGGTAAGGCACACGCCGTAACCCGTGCAAATCGGGA
>JAJRAH010000086.1 GCA_028679985.1 Methanomassiliicoccales archaeon | reverse complement strand
GAGAACTTGAGAGCCACGATCATCGGAGAGAGTCACGAGTTCACCTCGATGTATCCCGAGTTCGCAGCTACGGCAGACAAGGAAGGCTTCACTCAGGTCGCTGCGAGATTCCGCGCAGTGACCGAGGCGGAGAAGCATCACCAGGAGCGATTCTCGAAGATACTGAAAGGACTTGAAGATGGAACTACGTTCAAGAGGAGCAAAGACGTCTGGTGGGTGTGCAGAGAGTGCGGGTACCAACATTTCGGAAAGACACCGCCGGAGAAGTGTCCCTCCTGCGACCACCCGAAGGCGTTCTATCAATTCAAGAGCGAGGAATATTGACCTTCTTGAACCGAGTCGTATCGTGTTTGCTCTTCACGTCAGGTCAATTCCGATGCGATTTCCAGGGCGAGTCCAGGACTTCTCGCAGCCGTTTGTCGTGCCTGCCCGGGTCCTGCAGATAGCTATAATAAACCCCATCCCATTCCTGTGGGGAAATAGACGATTGTCGAAGTAATTTGATGAGGGAGCGGTGTGGGATTGGAAGAAGGTCGTGAGGAGTCGCGAATAGGAGTATTCCTGTGCAGATGCGGCAACTGCATCTCAGGAGCGATGGACTTGGAGGCTGTGGTCGATGGATCGCGGTCCTTTCCGAACGTCGCTCATGTTCAGATCGAGGACTTCCTTTGCAGGCAAGAAGGAATATCGAGGATGAAGGACGCGGTCAGGCTGTTCTCGCTGGAGAAAGTGATTGTGGGAGGGTGCTCTCCGCTTCTCTATCTCGAGAAGTTTCGAAACGCTCTCGGCGAGGTCGGCGTGAGCAGGAACGCTGTGGACATGGTCAATCTGAGGGAGCAGTGCGGGTCGATACACTGGAGATATCCAAGACTGTGCACCGCGAAGGCCTCCGATCTGCTCAAGATGGCGGTCGCGAAGGCCAACGTCATTTCCCCTCTGGTCGAGAGTTGCGCCCCGGTCCTCGAGCCAGAGATCTGCACCGGTTGTGGTGTCTGCAGGGACGTCTGCAAGACTGGGTCCATACGCGTCGTCGCTGCGCCGCAGAGGAGATGGAGGCGTGTCGCAATCGTGAACGGCCAGACATGCGTCCACTGCGGATCCTGCGCTGCCGCGTGTCCTAACGGCGCCAAGGACATGGGGTCCAATTTGAGCGATCAGATTATGGCGCAGATAGATGCCGTCTCGCCGAGCAGGCTTGCCAGGGATTTCTTCACGCCTCGGATCTTGGTCTTCGTTTGCAGTTGGTGTACGTATTTCACAGCTGACCTTGCGGGCGTGATGAAACTCGAGATCCCCCCTCACTTCCTTTCGATAAAGGTGCCGTGTTGCTCCGAGGTCGACTCGGAATGGATACTGAAAGCTTTCGCAAGGGGAATCGATGGCATACTCATCGTTGCTGGCACGGAGAACGCCTGTCGTCACGAGCACGGATACAATAGGAGCAGGAAACGCTTCGCCCTCGTCAACACGATGCTGATGCGGCTGGGCTTTGGAGGAAAGAGACTGAAGGTCTGCTGGATCGATCCCAACCAGGCTGAGGAGTATGTCAAAGAGGTTTCCGGATTCGTCCAGTTGATAATGAGGTTGGGTCCCGGCCCTCTCAGGATGAGGCTGAGGGAATTCGACGAGGCGGACCAGGCCGAACAGTTCGGGCAGGGAAGCGCGGAGCCTGCCGAGGAAGGGCAGTCAGGATCGGAACCCGCTACCGCAATCCCGTTCGAGGGAGCTCCATAGCCATTCACTGTGATTTGAACAGGTCAGCGTTCTTCCTGACCCATTCGTACAGTTCCTTGACTCCCTTCTCCACGCCGACTTTCGGGGACCAGTTCAGTTCCTCCGACGCCTTGGTGATGTCGGAGATGTACACCTTCTGGTCGCCAGCCCTCCAGTTACCGTAGCTGGTCTTGAACTTCCTCATGCTCCAGGACTCGATCAGACTCATGAGCTCGAGGATCGAGGTCGTGTTCTTCGCTCCCCCGCCCATGTTGTACACACCGCACCTGATGTCGCTGTTGATGAACGCTTCGTATGCCCTGACCAGGTCCTTGACGAAGAGGACGTCCCGCACCTGCTTCCCGTCTCCGTAGATCGTCACCGGAGTGCCGGTCAGGTTCGCTATGACGAACCACGCGACCCATCCCTGGTCCTCGACCCCGAACTGCCTCGGTCCGTAGATGCAGCTCATTCTGAAAACGGCGGTCCTCAGCCCGTAAGTGTGGGCGTAGTCTTGCACGTATAGATCCGCCCCGAGCTTCGAGCATCCGTAGGGCGTGTGCTTCGAACGATCGATCGAGAAGGTCTCCGGAATCCCTTTGAACTTCGGATCCGCGTAGGCGTATCGTCTCTTCTTCTCGGTTATCTCGACCTCGTTCACGCTCTCCCCGTACACCTTGTTGGTCGAGCAGAAGACGACGCAAGGATTCGACTCCGCGTTCCTGGCCGCCTCAAGCACGTTGAACGTTCCGAGGAGGTTCGTGTTGAAGTCCGTTCTTGGATCTGTCAGGGAGGTGGTCACCGCTGTCTGCGCCGCGGTGTGGACGATCGCATCCGCGTCATCCATCACGCTTTTCAACTTCGAATAGTCGAGGGTGCTGCCCCTCACGGTCTTGACATGACGGAGGGTCTTCAGGAACTCCCAGTTCGACTGCGAGTTCTTCCCCTCCTTCTTCTGAAGCAATGAGGCACGGCTCAGATTGTCGTATGCGACCACAGCGTTCCCGAGGGACGCGAAATGCTCGCATACGTGCGAGCCAATGAACCCGGAGCCACCCGTAACGACGACTTTCATCCCGATTTCTCCGGATGTCGATAGCTCCTCCTGGGGTATATAGCGGTTTTCCGTTCGTCCCTCTCCGCCGTTCTTCTTTCGAAGCGGTGAAGCGTGTTTCAGACAGCTATTAATCCGATGACCTTCCTTAGAGGAGAAAGCCGGGGAGCTAGCCGTTGTCGGCCTTCTCGCCCGAATGTGGGGGTGTTCGCATGGAAGATACCAGGATAGCGGTCCTACTCTGCAGCTGCGAGGGCTGCGTCGGGAACGCTATCGACCTCGACGAGGTTTCGGGACGCGTGAGGGGTCTCCACAACGTGATTCGCGTATTCGTCGACGATCACCTCTGCTCCAAGGAAGGTCTTCGCAAGATTCGAAGGCTGTGCCAGGCCGAGTCGGTGGATGGGGTAGTGGTCGGTGCCTGCTCTCCACGACTATACTTAGGGGAGTTCCAGTCCGCTCTGAGCCATGTGGGAGTGAAGCCCTATATGATCGAGATGGCGAACATCAGGGAGCAGTGCGCTTGGATTCACTCGAGGACAAAGCGCCTCGCATCATCGAAGGCGGCGGACATGGTGGAGATGTCTATCGCCAAGATACTGGCTGCCGATATCTCCGAGGACGGCTATCGCGCCGTCGTCGGGGACCTCTGCGACGGCTGCGGGATTTGCATGTCGGTCTGCAGGGTGGAGGCTATCAGAATCGTCCCCGATCCCGCGAGGACGGGAAAGATGATCGCGAGCGTCGATGCCGCAGAGTGCGACGGCTGCGGGGCCTGCGTAGCAGCTTGTCCGAGCGGCGCAATGGATCAGGGCTGCTTCTCTAACGAGCAAATCGTCGCCCAGATCGAAGTGGCGACCAGACGGAAGGGAACGGAGGACGATTACAGGCCAAACGTGCTCGTCTTCGCCTGCAACTGGTGCTCCTACCCCGCGGCGGACCTGGCGGGGCTCAAGAGGCTGGAGCTGCCGCCGAACTTCAACGTCATCCGGACGACGTGTTCTGCGAGGGTGGACCCTGAGTGGGTGCTCACGGCCTTCTCGAAAGGCGCGGACGGGGTTCTGATCCTCACGGGTGGGCCGGGGAAGTGCCATTACGACGTCGGGAATATGCGGACGAGAAAGAGGATTGTTCTGCTCAGGAGGATGCTGGCGCAGCTCGGATTCAGGGAGGAGCGCCTGTCTCTCGCGTGGGTGGACGCGGACGAGCCGGAGAAGTTCCGCGATGAGGTGACTCGGTTCATAGACATGATCCTCGACCTCGGACCGAATCCGCTCAGGGCACCGGGGGGCCGCATCGAGACGAGGAAAGTGAAGAGGTAGCTGGAAGGAGGTTTCAGAATGAGAATGCTCGCGTTGGACATCGGCGTCGGCACGACCGACATCATGCTGATCGATTCGGAGAAGAATTCTGAGAATTGCTCCAAGGCCGTCATACCTTCACCTGCGAGGCGGCACGCGGCCGCGGTGAGAGCTGCCACGAAAGGCAAGAAGGATCTATTCATTCTCGGAGACACGGTCGGAGGCGGGGAGTTCAGCAGCGCTCTGAAGCGTCATGTGGCCGCAGGATTGAAGGTGACCATGACCGAGGAGGCAGCCTTCTCCGTCAGGAACGATCTCGACGAGGTCAGAGAGAGGGGCATTGCGGTGGTCGCGGACAGATCGCCGCCTGCCGGATTCGCCGGCGATGTCTTATGGCTGCAAGAGGTCCAGATCGGAGAGATCGTGCGCTTCTTCGAAGCCGCCGGAGAGTCGGGAGCGGTCGATTCGGTGGCGATCGCGGTGCAGGATCACGGCGTGTCCCCGAAAGGGGTCAGCAACAGGACAACGAGGATCGAGCGGTTCCGGCAGATAATCTCTAGGGACCGGAGGCTCGAGTCGCTCTGCTTCGAGAAGAGCCAGGTGCCGAAGGATTTCCTAAGACTGAGGTGCGCGGCGGCAAGGGCCGGAAAGGAGATACCGGAAGCAAGGGTGTTCGTCATGGACACCTCGCCGGTCGCCGCCCTCGGCTGCCTCGAGGACCCCGACGCGAATCGCGACGGATGTGTTCTCGCGGTCAACGCCGGCAACGGTCACACGCTTGCCGTATTGCTGCAGAAAATGGAGGTTCTCGGCGCCATGGAGGCACATACTCGAGCTTTCGACTCGAAGAGACTGGGGAAGTTCCTGAGGGGATTCCTCAACTCGACGCTCTCGAACGAGGACGTGTTCGACGACGGCGGGCACGGGCTGTTCCGACTGGAGGAGAAGCTTCCGAAGCCGGATCAGGTCTTGGTCACCGGCCCGAACAGGACGCTGATGGAGGGCTCCGGCATGAAGTTCAGATATGCGACTCCAGCAGGGGACGTGATGATGACGGGTCCGATGGGGTTGAACCGAGCAGTTCAGCACCGTAAGTCTTGAAGGCGGACCTTTTATCTCGGAAGTTGCGTATGATTGCCATTCGGTGAGAGACATTCAGTCATCCCGATTATGCTCATCTAGGTTCGATGGGACTGATACCGAGATTGGTTTTCAGCAGGGCAAGGAGTACGGAGCCCTGATACGAGATGCGCT
>JAJRAH010000085.1 GCA_028679985.1 Methanomassiliicoccales archaeon | reverse complement strand
TCATCGGAGTCTTCGACGGAGATCCCTATGCGGCCGGCTCTGCTCTCTTCGGTTTCGGTTTCGTCTCGATTCCGTGGTTCCTGAAGAGAGAGAAGATCATGGTCATACCTTTCGAACTCACCCTCTGGATATTCATAGCCATCTTCCTTCACAACTTCGGCGTGCTGATGGAGTTCTATGACTATGTCTGGTGGTGGGACAAGCTCACGCATTTCCTCTCGACCTCACTAATAGCCGTTTTCGGATTCGTCGCGATCGTCATAGTGGACAAATACGTGGATTCGATCCACCTTCCGCCGAGGTTCCTGCCCTTCTTCATCATCATTTTCGTTTCGGCGATGGGCGTCATTTGGGAGATAATCGAGTTCATGTTGGATTTGGCGATCGGGACGCACATGCAATACTCGCTTGCCGACACCGCGACCGACCTTGTTTACGATACGCTCGGGGGATTGGTGATCGCCGCAGTCGGTCCTTTGTATCTCAGGCATCGTTCCGTCGATGCACTCGTTCAGGAAATGAAGGTGGAGAAAACGGTGAAGAGAATCACGAGGGCAAGGAAGTCAAGCTGAGTCATAGTCACCGACCCGCGTCCCTCCGCTCCTCGCTCTCAGTCCGCGCGTCACTTCTCGTCGTAATTCTCGATTGTCTTCCGGAGGAAATCCCGCATGGGCTCCGAGTACTGAGGGTGGGAAAGCGTCAACTCGAAGTTGGTTTTCATCCATCCAAGCTTGTCACCGATATCGTATCGGGTCCCTTCGAACCAGTATCCGTATACCTTCTCCCTCTTCCTGAGGATCTTGAGCGCGTCGGTCAGCTGGACCTCTCCATTAGTGCCTGGAGAAGTCTCCTTGATACAGTCGAAGATGCCTGGCGTCAGGACATAAGTTCCGGTGATCCCGATATTCGACGGCGCCTTCTGCGCTTTGGGCTTCTCCACGAGATCGTTAATCAGATAGAGTCTGTCTCTCACGAGACTGCCGTCGATTATGCCGTAATCGGATATCTTCTCCTTTGCGACTGGCTCAACGGCAAGGACGGACGCCTCGACCTTCTCGTGCACCCTCATGAGTTGCTTCACGATCGGCACTTTCGATATGTTGATAGTGTCGCCGAGCATCACGGCGAAAGGCTCATCCCCGATGTGATTTCTCGCGCAGTAGATTGCATCCCCGAGTCCCCTCGGTATCTTCTGTCTGATGTAGTGGATGTCGGCCATGTTCGAGATCCGCCGAATCTCCTTGAGGTCCTTCGTCTTCCCCTGCTTTTTCAGAACGGATTCGAGTTCGGGGGACTTGTCGAAGTGATCTTCGATAGCCCGCTTTCCCGCGCCAGTAACGATTATGATATCAGTGATTCCAGCCGCAATCGCCTCTTCGACGACGTACTGTATCGTCGGTTTGTCTACGACCGGCAGCATCTCCTTCGGCTGGACCTTCGTCATCGGCAGGAACCTGATGCCAAGGCCCGCCGCTGGAATGATCGCCTTCATCGACTCACCAGCAAATCCCCTCGTAGTTCTCTGTTCTCACAACGCCTCTGCCATCGATAACGAGCTTTGAACCATAAAGTCCTGGGGCAGCGTAATCGGGCCACTCCGTCACTATCAAAACAGCGTCGCTCCCCCTCACGCACTCCTCGGGCGTTGAGCGGTAGTCGAGTTTCGGAAACTCCCTTCTGAAGTTCTCCATCGCTTGCGGATCGTGGCATCTCACCCTGGCGCCCTTCTTCAGAAGCTCGGCAATGACTATCCTCGATCTCGCCTCCCTTGTATCGTCGGTGTCCGGTTTGAAGGCAAGGCCAAGGACTGCGATCTTCTTTCCTCTTATCTTCATGTGATTCTCCAGGAGTTCGATCATCCTGAGGGGCTGGAGCCTGTTGACTTCGAGTGTCGATTCCAACATCAGCGGTCGCAGACCCCTGGCCCTCGCCTCTGTTGCGAGGCCGGATACGTCCTTCGGGAAGCAACTGCCCCCGAAGCCGGCCCCTGCCCGAAGGAATTGCGAGCCGATCCGCCTATCGTACCCCATCCCCCTCGCCACCTCTCTTACGTCGATGCCCATCGTCTTGCAGATGTTTCCGATCTCGTTCATGAAGGAGATCTTCGCGGCGAGGAAGGCGTTCGATGCCATCTTTATCATCTCCGCCGTGGGAAGGGTCACCTCGACGATCGGGCAGTCGAACTGCTCGTACACGGAGCGGACTACCGCCTTCGATTTCTCGTCGACCGCTCCGATGACTATTCTGTCGGGACGCATGAAGTCCTCCACGGCCGACCCTTCCTTGAGGAACTCGGGATTGACTGCGAGTCCCAATTCGCGGCCGACCTTCTTCTTCGACGAGCGCTCGAGCGATGGAAGGACCACCGTTTCGGTGGTTCCTGGAACGACCGTGCTCTTGACAGTCACGACGTGATAGCCCCTTTTCCTCCTCAGGGCTTTCCCCACGTCATTCGCGGCACCTCGCAACGAGGACAGGTCCATGGAACCGTCCTTCCTTGACGGCGTGCCGACGCAGATGAAAGTGATCTCGGTCTCGGGCAGATCGTCGGTCGTGTCCGTGACCTCAAAAGTCCCCTTCTTCAAGTGCTTCGTGAGCAGCTTCTTCACACCCGGCTCGTGAATCGGACAAGAACCCTTCCGTAACATATCGACCCTTTCGGGGATCTTCTCGATGCACAGGACCTCGTGACCCAGCTCGGAGAAGCAGAGACCGGTCACCAGCCCCACGTATCCCGTACCGAGCACTGATATCCTCATCCGTCTCACCTGGTCAGCCTTCCGTAAAGGATTGACTCTCTGGTTCAAATCCTTATCCCCCTCCTTCCCAGAAGTCGAGAATGACTGCGAGCGAGACGATTCTGGCGGGACCGGGGGTCCCAGAGTAGCGCAAGACTCACGATCCCGGCGCCTTCGAGACGAAGGAGTACGATAGACCTCCTGCGGACATCGACACACGAACGAACCCAATCCAGCGGTCGTCCTCGACAGGGAAATCTTTTCGGAAGTGCGAACCCCTGCTCTCCTGCCTCAGGAGGGCGGAGCTCATCGCCCCTTCCGCGACCAGCAAAGCGCTGTCCAGCTCTCTCAGCTTTCCGTAGGGGCCGACTCCGCCCAAAATCGTTCTGAGTTCTTGGCGGATCGACTTTATCTTCTCTTTGCCTTCAGCCAAAGCGTCTCTGGATCTGATTATCCCGAGGCATTTGGAGCAAGCGACGGCGCAATTCCTCCTCATCCTGGCAATCTTCGAAGAGTCTATCTCAATTTCATCATTCGGATTCTGCAATTCATATGTCTTTCCCCTCCGGGTTCGCGACGCGTTCTCCGCCGACATGCGGCCTGCGATTCTTCCGAAAACAAGTGCTTCAGTCAGAGCGTTGCCGCCTCTCCTGTTCGCCCCGTGCAGACCCCCGGTGACCTCTCCGGCGGCGAACAGCCCATCCACTCCCGTCCGGCATCTATCATCGATGATCACCCCTCCCATCGAGTGGTGAGCCGTCGGTCCGATTCTTATCCTGTTGTCAGACCGCGGGAACCCATACTTCCTGAGCTGGTACAAGGAGTTCATCGTGGTTATGTCTACCGCGTCCCAGTCCTCGACGTTCGAAAGGTCGAGATAGCACCTCCTGCCCCTTTCCTCCTCGAACGCTATTGCCTGGCACACTCGGTCCCTCTTCAACAGCACCGCCCTCGTCAGGTCCGCCTCATCCGGTATCCTCTTCCTGAGCACGTCATCCCCTTTGTCATTCACTATCATCGCACCCTCGGGGTACGGCGGGAAGAGGACGAAGCGCGGCAGACCCTCCTGTTTCATGCCGATCGGGAAGAATTGCACGAACTCCATGTCCCTCGCTTGCGCTCCTGCCTCCAACGCCATTGCGATACCATCTCCGACGGCCCCGACAGGATTGTCGTGGTCCTCGTAGATGGCGCAGAATCCTCCCGTAGCTAGTACGGTCGAGGTGGAAGCGACCGAGAGGAGACGTCCGCTCTTCTCCCAACACAATGTCCCGACGCACTTGTTGTTCTCCACCGCAAGCTTGCTGGTGATGCACCGTTCCAGGAACGTGACACCCATGTCAGAAAGGAGATCCTTCATGAGCATCATCATCTCGATGCCCGGGAAGACGAGCTTCCTCCTTCTTAGCTGGACTCCCGATGACTTGAGATCGTAATTCGCTCGAATTTCATCCATGAATCCCAGAACGCCTCCTCCTTCAGTCACGAGCTTGCGGACGAGGCGGTCGTCGTTGATGTTGCGCCCGATATCGATCGTGGCCTGAATGAGTTCATCCTTCCTCAGTCCCTCTGTAGTGTGAGTGAAGATGCCTGCGGACATGCTCGTTGCCGAGGCCTTGCCTACGCCCC
>JAJRAH010000084.1 GCA_028679985.1 Methanomassiliicoccales archaeon | reverse complement strand
CGCTCGTCTACTTCCTCATCATCATTCTGATAACGATACTCGTTCTGGTTCTTATCAGATTACGCCGGAGAGGCATAATCCGAGCGATATTCATGGGCGCCATGGCGGTGACCCTCGTCTTCGTCTTCCTTCCGATCCTGTACGCCATCTATCAAGATGTTCTTCTCGACTTCTTCCTCTCGATAGCAATCAGTGCGTTGCTGATCGCATCCGTGCTCATCAGACCGGAATGGTACACGGTCGATCTCGTCGCAATTCTTGCCGCTTTCGGCGTGACGGTCGTTCTCGGCATGTCGCTGGGAATCCTGCCAGCGATCATACTCCTTGTCATCCTGGCCCTGTACGATGCTGTATCTGTGTACTGGACGAAGCACATGGTCACCCTCGCTGGCGGAGTGGCCCCGATGCAGCTGCCGGTGTTGTTCGTCATTCCGAAGAGCCGAGAGTTCAAATTGTCGGATCTGAAGAAAGAGGACATCACCACGGATAACAAGGAGAGAGAGGCGATGTTCATGGGAGTCGGCGACGCGGTGATTCCGGGTATACTGGTCGTCTCGACTTACGTGTTTCTCCCTTCAATCGCCAATGGCATCGGAAATGCGAATCTGATTGTCGCCCTTGGGGCATTGCTTGGAGGCACGATAGGTTTCCTGGCTCTGATGAGGTTCGTCTTGACTGGAAGACCGCAGGCTGGACTTCCGCTTCTGAACGGCGGAACGCTTTTCGGATTCATGGTCACGTATCTGCTGATCTTCCAAAATCTCAACTTTGGGATCTTCTGAGTCCGCACCTCTTTGACGCCTTCGTCTTTCTCCACCAAGAAAAGCTAATCTACGCGAGGTGCGTTAGTCGGCCAAGTGCTCCGATGAGGTTCCTCGTAATCTCCGACATTCACGGCCGGGAAAGGGTCATCGAATGGACGAACCGCATTGCCAAGGAACTCGGAGCCGACGGAGTCATCGTGCTGGGAGACATAACGAGGTTCGGTCCACCCGAGTGGGCGGGACACTTCTTCGAGAGCATGATCGTTCCTGTGTACGCAATCCCGGGAAACTGCGATCCTCCCGGCGTCATTGAAGTAATCGAGAAGAAGGCGATCTCCCTCCACAAGAAGAGAGTGAGGATTGGGAATCAGACCTTCGTGGGCATGGGAGGATCCAATCCGACATTGTTTGGCACGCCTTACGAGCTTACTGAGGACGAGATAGAGCACTCCCTGCGCCCGCTAATGGAGAAGGACGTCGTACTTGTGACTCATACACCACCGTTTGGTGCGAACGACATGGCGTTCTCCGGTAGACTTGGAGGATCCACCGCGATCAGGAAGCTCGTGAATGAGTTTCACCCGAAGGCAGTGTTATCGGGACATATTCACGAGGCCCCGGGGATCTCAAATGAAGATGGTACGTTGATTCTCAATCCCGGAGCGGCCAAGGATGCCAGGGCCGCGATTGTTGACTTGAACGACAAGGTTGAAGCGCGCCTTCTCGAGAGACTCGTCGAATATTGACACTTGTATGCGACAGCTCGTACTGATGCAGTTGAGCAATGGCACATTATCCGATGGCACCATTGTAGACTGGAGGTCTCGGGCAACGGAAATACCGGAGGCTCGAGGCTGCGCGTTTTTCCGGATTCAGTACTTCAAGGTCCTCGCATAAATGACAATGCCAATCACAATCGTGACTATCCAGTCTACGACCTGTCCTGCGCCGATAGACCAACCGCGCATAGAGAATAGACCCACCGCAACGGCTGGTATCATGCACATCTCGCCGAAGATCGACCATCTGACGTACCGCATTGCGCAGGCTGCTAGTCCTGCATAGAACGACAGACTCGCAAACATGAGTTCAAGACTGCCTGGGTTCACCAGCATATCAAGAAGATTGACGGAGGACGGGATTCCATACTCGCGGACGTACCAAGGCATCAGAGTCCCGATCAAACCGACGATCACTATCCACAGTCGAAACTCACGGTTTAGGAAACTGCCTATTCCTATGGACGGTTCCTCTGTGGTCAAGATCCCACCGCAGTTATTCGATGCCTGCAGCATCACAAGAATCTTTCGGATGGTCGTTACGGCGCTGATGATCGAGTGGAGAGACTGGCAATTCTCGGCGTCCTGACCTTGGGAATCGCACAAGAACATTGACAACAGTCTTCTTGAGTTGGCGACTTAGGAAGAATGCTTCCTTGTTCTGACGGCTCGTCTCAATCAAGAGAATCACTGATAGGAACTCAGGGACGATCGTTCTTATGATAGAACTGTAGATATTTCGATTGGCGAGTCCTGCCCAAGGTATGTCTGCCCGTTGAAGGCTGCGGGACAGGACCCGTCTCCTCTCCCATTTTTCCTGCTCCAGAACGCTGAGATCGTCAGATGCGTGACTCCACTCGGTCTTCGATCGAGGAACTTCTAGTTGTCGCCTGTCGAATGCCAATCTGATCGCGATGGAATGACATCAGAAACCCGCACCACTAGGGACGGAATTGAACGTGACAGGCAAGGAGAACAGGCAGAGCGCTTCGGAGAGCCAGGAAGATTCATGAACCCATTCTCCACCCCGCAAATGTATTTATACGACCTTCCTTTTTAGTCTGCCGAGGATTCAAGATGGCCCTTTGGCAGGGAAGAAAAGGAAGAAAGCCTTCCGGCGGAAGACTCCGTCTGAGCAGAAAGAAGCGAAGGTTTGAGGTAGGCACTGAGGCACAGCCGACGTATCTGGGTGAGGAGCGCATGGTGAACGTCAGGACTCTCGGAGGAGGAGAGAAAACGAAGATGTTCGCAACGAATGTCGCCAATGTCATCGATCCTGCCACCAACAAGGGCCAGAAGGCCAAGATCATTACGGTCAAAGAGAATCCAGCCAACCCTCACTACGTCCAAAGGAACATCATAAACAAGGGCGCCACGATACAGACTGAGATTGGTCTGGCAAAGGTCACTTCAAGACCGGGAAAGGACGGATGCGTCAACGCCGTCCTCATCAAGTGAGCGGCCAATCTTTTTATACTGGCCTTTTGTTACTTTTCACATGGCTCTAGACGAGGACACTGCCTGGGTACTCTGGCCCGAGTATTTTGATGCGAAGCGAAGCAGAGATCAAGGCCGGAAAGTGAGGAAGAACCTGGCCGTGGCCGATCCTACTGTGGAGCTGATAACGAAGGCCGTCGAGAAGCTGGAACTTGAGTACAAAGTGGAAATGGAGAGGTCATATCCTTCTAACTGGCATGGCCACAAAGGGAGGATTCTCGTCCAGAAGACGATGAAGAAATCACAGCTTCTAGCAAAGGTCGGTCAGGAGTTGTCGAAGATTCAGCGATCCTGAGGCGTTTCCACTTCTTCCACGAGCTTCTTTCCGGCGGAGACGCTGTCGATGGAATGAATGACGGCGCCTGATTCCGTAATGGTCTGCTCTATCGAGGTAAAGTCTATCGCCGTCCCTTCTACCGTGATCTTGATGCTCTCTGTTTCCTGGTCGACTTCCTCCAGAGTGCAGTTCACGCCTGTAACCCCGTTCAGCGCGCCAAGACGCTTGGACAATTCTATGATCGAGGGATGATGCGGTTTCAGAACATCTAGCACCATTCTCTTGATGTCGCTCAATTTCCTCCCTTGCCTTGCCTATTTGCATTATGATTCCAGTATAAAACTGTTGTGAGAGCCTGAAGGAATCCGAAAGATTATATGGAAAGGTGTCGATATAAACAACATGCTGTCCCACCAAGAGGTCAGGGTCTTGGACATCAACTCCGAGTACCTCGGAATGCCGGTCGAGGTGCTGATGGAGAATGCAGGAAGATCCGTGGCAGAGTTCATAGAAGAGGAGTACGACAGGGGCAACAAGATCGGTATTGTCTGCGGAACCGGAAACAACGGTGGAGACGGATTCGTAGCGGCAAGATATCTGAAGGAGAAGAACAAGGTCTGGGTTCTCATGGCAAGGTCGCGCCAGAGCATCAAGACAGAATTGGCTAAGAAGAACTTCGAGAAGATAGCCGACATATCATCCCCAGCCGACGATGCGGATTTGAAACAGTTCGATGTGGTTGTAGATGGTCTTCTGGGAACGGGGATTCATGGCGACATGGAGGAGCCTTTCAAGACCCTCATAGGACGCATCAACTCCTCCGGTTCGAAGATCGTCTCGATTGATATCCCCTCGGGTCTGGGGTCGGACTTGAGTGTGAAACCAAACTACACGGTCACTTTCCACGATGAGAAGGATGGCATGACCAAGAAGAACTCAGGCAATATCATCATCAGGGACATCGGGATCCCCGCCGATGCTGTGAAATATGTCGGTCCTGGGGAGTTCGTGTACTATCCGATTCCTGGGAAAGACTCGCACAAGGGGGAGAATGGCAGAGTGCTGATAATCGGAGGGGGTCCCTACACTGGTGCGCCTGCCCTGGCAGGTCTTTCCGCCTACAGGATCGGGGTGGATCTGGTGCACATAGCGACACCGATGATGAGCTACTATCCGATCGCCTCATACTCGCCGAACTTCATTGTTCACCGCCTGAGCGGAGACAATCTCTCGGAGAAGGATCTGGACGTGCTCAGGCTGCTGTCCAGAAGGGTCGATGCCGTCTTGATAGGCCCCGGAGCAGGCGATCATCCCGAGACGTACCTCACTGTCCAAAGGTTCGTCAGAGAGTGTGACAAGCCAATTGTGATCGATGCAGACGGAATCGGAGCTGTCTCCAGGGATCTCTCAGTACTCGAAGGAAAGAAAGGAGTCATTACCCCTCATGCGATGGAGTTCAAGACGCTATCAGGCATAACGCTTCCAGATGATTACGAAGGGAGATCGGCACCGGTTCGAGAGTTCGCTAAGAAGATCGGCATGACGATACTCTTGAAAGGAAGGATCGACGTCGTCTCCGACGGCGACAGGGTGAAGCTGAACAGGACCGGGAACGCCGCGATGAGCGTCGGGGGTACCGGGGACGTCCTAGCAGGCCAGGTGGTCGGTCTGATCTCCAAGGGTGTGGATCCTTTCGACGCTGCCAGAATCTCCGCGTTCACAAACGGGTTCGCGGGAGACCTCGCATTTGAGGAGCTAGGATTCAGCCTCCTGGCAACCGACGTGATTGACAAAATCCCGGTCGTTCTGAAACGTTTCCTTGAGAGGTTTATATAGCGAGTGAGCCTAGTTTGACGAATGTGAAGGTCGCGCTCATTTCGGACGTTCATTCTAACATAGTCGCTCTCGACGCGGTGCTGGGGGACATCGACGATGTTGCTGCGGAGCGGATCGTATGCGCCGGCGATATAGTTGGCTACTATCCCCATCCGAATGAGACGATAGAACGATTCAGATCCAGAAATATCCAGTCGATCCTGGGAAACCACGACAGAGCCGTCATACGAATAAACCCAGTAGGCATGAACAAGATGGCAGCGGATGCCGTCCTCTGGACCTCAAAACGGGTCTCGGCGGATGGAGTGGACTATCTTAGGAATCTCAAGGCCAGGATGCAGTTGAAATTGGGCCACCATGCCGCGGGAATATTCCACGGATCCCCGCGGGATGATGATGAGTACCTGTACGAGGTCGATGCCGGTCCGGAATTGCTGGAGATGTGCGAGTGCGATCTTCTCGTGGTCGGACACACTCACATCCCGTTCATCAAGAAGTCCAGCAAGGGAACGATAGTCAACTCCGGATCTGTCGGCCAGCCACGAGACGGCGACAAGAGAGCCAGCTATGTGCTACACGATGACGAGACCGACGACTTTCAGATCCGCAGAGTGGAATACGACGTCGAGGTCGTCGGAGAGGAGGTTCAGAAAGCTGGTCTCCCGCCATTTCTCGGAGAGAGACTGAGGCACGGGTTCTAGACCTATGCGACGCAATCCTTTTGTCTGGCGATCGATTTGCTCTCAGAAGAGAAAAGAAGTGGAGGCGTGAGAATGAGGATCCTTCCGATCGCAGATCACCCAATGCTCGGCATCGAGGACGATTCGTCGATCCTGTGTGCAGGCGACCTCCACATAGGTATAGAGGAAGAGCTGAAGGGAAAGGGGATACACGTTCCGAGCCAGACTTTCAAGATGGAGAAGGAACTGCTCACCTTCAAAGGCCGTTGCGACCGGCTCGTGCTGCTAGGGGACATAAAGCATCAGGTGCCGGGATCGACGAAGCAGGAGTATGCTGAGATTCCCAAGTTCCTGAGATCGATGAGAAAGGCATTCGCGGAAGTCGACATAGTCAGAGGCAACCACGACAGCAATATCGAGTATCTCGTTCCCGAGGGCATCAACCTCCACCCCTCGACGGGTCTCGTCGTCGATGATGTAGGATTCGCGCACGGACATACATGGCCGTCTCCTCTGGTGATGTCTCGGAAGACCGTCGTGCTGGCACACAACCACCCAAGCGTGCTCTTCCAGGAAGGCCTGGGAAACGTCACTTCCGAGCGATGTTGGGTAAGATGCAGGATGAGAGACAATGCTCACAAGAGATACAACGAGTTCCCGGAGGAGTTGATAATCGTTCCGGCGCTCAACAGGATCCTGGGCGGTTCGCCAGTCAACCTCAAGGGAAGGAAGCTTCTGGGCCCCCTGTTCTCCAACGACATGGTGGACATCGATGACGCCGAACTCTATCTGATCGACGGCATCCACCTCGGGACCGTCAGGAGTATCTTGGTTCAGCGGTCGAAGTAGACGCTCTTCGTTGTGGCACTGAGCGGGATCCCTATTATGACGCGGGACTTCATCAGACCGGCCTTCCTCGCCGCAACTCCGACCCTATACATGACCCTGTTGTCGACGTTGTGAAGGCTCGCAGTCTTGACCGCCGATCCGATCGCGATCCCGAGATCCAACAGCCTGAACATGCAGTTCGGGCCGGCGAAATCCCCGTCCAGGTCGCTCTCCGTCATCTCCGCGCAGGTCATCCCGCAGGCCGCGCAATCCACGCCGTTCGCAGGATGATCTCTCAGACCGAGAAGGACGGCTCCCATCGAATCCAGCACGTTCCTGCCGTCCCTCGCGAACCCGGTCTCGTTCCTCTCCTTGGACATCTCGATCATCGTCTCCCCGAGCTTCTTCAGCTGAGGACCGGTGATGACCATAATATCGACGAAATCCTTCCCGAGTCCCTTCGGGGCTGTCTTCGCGGACAGTGCCATCAGTTCAGCGACAATCTCAACAGCTTCTTTCATTGCGTGACACCTTTTCCCGGTTATTCGGGATGCTATTCATATCCCTTTCGCACCGGCAATTCAGCCTGTACGTGATCGCCCGACGAAGATAAGTGAAATGAGAGAGGTTCAGGGGTTTGTGAGGGTCTTGTATATAGAACCGTCCGAGCGCCTGATCCGGACCAGAAGCGGCATCTGACCAGGCAGCGTGTGCGTCGCGCAGGAGTTGCACGGATCGTACGCTCGGTACGCCATCTCAATCGTGTTGAGCAGGCCCGGGGACACCATCCAATCCTTTATCAACGCGACCGCGGCCTTCTTGACGCTCATGTTTATTGCGGCGTTGTTGTTCGTCGTCCCCACGATCAGGTTCACGTTCTGTGTGATGCCTCTCTCGTCCGAGACGTAGTGATGTATGAGCGTACCTCTCGGCGCCTCCACGCAGCCCACGCCCTCTCCCGGCGTCTTCACCGGGGTCCTGATGTCCTTGCTCGTGATCTGCGGATCCACGGCCAGTTCCAGCAGCTTCTCCGCCGCGTAAAGAAGCTCGATCACCCTGGCCCAGTGATACGCCTGGGTGTGGTGAACCGGTCCCTTCACACCGGCATCCCGGAAGAACCCGATCATCTTCTCGTATTCCGCCTGAGCCAGAGGAGTCGTGAATCCTTTGGAGACGTTTATCCTGGCAAGCGGGGCCGCCCTGTAGATGCCGCTCTCGATACCATCCACGAGGCCTTTCCATCCATTTTGCCGCAGGTAACAGAATTTCTCGTAACTCCACGGTTCGACGTGTTCGGCAATGTAGTCGAGATAATCACTCGGCTTGAACTTGTACATCTCGCTGCCTTTCGGGTCGATTACTCTCAGCATGCCGTCATAGAAGTTGATCTTATTGTCCTTGTCCACCATACCCATGTAGTACGTTTCGTGGTAGAAGATGTCCGGGTTGGTTATCAGGGCCATGTAGTCCGGGTTCTTCAGCACGACGTCTTCGAAGACCTTGTTGGTGAACTTCGAGAATTCCACGCAGGATCGAGCCATCTTCTCGACCTCGACCCTTTCGTCCTCGCTCAGCGGCTTCGACATTCCTCCCGGAATTCCGCACACCGGATGCGTGGCCTTCCCGCCCAGCATCTCCTGGATCTTCTGAGCGTACGATCGATGTTTGATGACCTCACCGCCTATCTGCACACCGACCGCGTCAACCACACCGAGGATGTTCCTCTTCGCAACTGGCGCCGCCGGTCCCAGGACGAAATCCGGAGCGGCGAGAGCGTAGAAGTGGGCGATGTGGCTGTGGACGTAGTGAGCCATGTAGAACAGCTCCCTCAGCTTGACCGCCGCCTCCGGGGGGTCGGCACCGTACACCGCGTCCAAAGCCTTCGTGGAGGCCATGTGGTGCGCCCCGGGGCAAACTCCGCATAGCCTGGCGGTCAGCTTGTTCAGCTCGTCGACGGACCTGCCGATGCAGAACTTCTCGAAACCTCTTAGCTCCGGAACCTGCCAGTATGCGTTCGTGACGTTGCCTGAGTCATTCAGGAAGATCTCGATCTTGCCGTGACCTTCCAGCCTGGTGATAGGATCGATCGTGATGCGCTTCTCCGTGGTCTTCTGAGGCTGATCCTTCAATATCGGGCTCATTGCTTCACCGCCTTTTTCCTTTCCTTAACCTTCCTCTTGATTATCGACTTCGGCATCGTGAATGCATAGAAAGTGCCGAGCGGGTCTCTGACCTGTGACATGAGCTTGACGATCTCATCCTCGCTCAGCAGGGACTCCTTGTCCGAGACCCTGAATATTGACGCCAAGGCGCTGAGCATGCTGCTGCCCTGATCCATGACCGCCTTGGTCGGACCCATGCACCCTCTGCAAGGCTGGTTCGCGTTCAGGCACTTCGCCCCACAGCCAGCCCTTGTCGCCGGTCCCACACAGATGACACCCTGCTCAAGCATGCACTTCTCCGGATCGATCTCTATCTCGAACGGAAGGTAGATCTGATCAATGACCTTCACCTGTTTCTTCCTCCCGCACTCGTCGCACAGAGTCTTGTCGGACGCTATCACCGCTCCTTTCGGGGGAAGCGGAGCTCCTTCTGTCAGATGCTTCGTGACGATGTCCAGGAACTGATTTATCTGGTCGACCGTCGGAGGGCAGCCCGGCATGTAGTAGTCGACGTCGACGACGTCCTCGAGCATCAGCACGGTGTCGTACAGCATAGGCAACTCCAGCTCCCCTTCCGGCATTTCCACTTTGGTTTGCGGCACGATACCTTCCTCGTTCACCGTCGAGGGCGTGCACTTGTAGACGTAATCCAGTATCTCCTGCCTGTTCGTGACGTTCGCGAGACCTGGGACACCTCCGAAGCAAGCGCAAGAGCCGAACGAAACAAGCAGCTTCGACTTCTTTCTCAGCAACTCCGCAACGTGCTGGTTCTCGCTGTTTCTGATTGCCCCGTTGAATAACGTGACTGTAATATTGCCGTCCGGCATCGCCTCGACGTCCTTCAGCTTGACGTCCACGGCAATCGGCCAGAAGGCGATGTCGGCTATGCTCGCGACACCCAGTATCTTCTCGTCGATGTCG
>JAJRAH010000083.1 GCA_028679985.1 Methanomassiliicoccales archaeon | reverse complement strand
GATCTGCAAGGGCCATCAATATCGAGGGAGAACTGGTTTCAACTTTGTTCATCGCCATATTACATCTATGGCTTTTTGACCTATATTTATGCTTATTATGCTTCCGTCTTGAAAATCAGGATGGGAACCGAGACGCGCATCTTCACAACGCGACTCAATCGTCAAACAAGAACAACTCATCGATAGTCGTGCCCAGAGCCTTGGCGATCGCATGGGCAAGGTTCAGCGATGGATTGTACTGACCCTTCTCGATGAAGAGTATAGTCTCCCTCCTCACTCCCACCTTCTTCGCGAGATCCTCCTGAGTCAAATCGAAACGTGCTCTGAGTTCCTTGATCCGGGTCCTCATGCTACGGCACTCTTCCCTTGCGGTTGTAGTAGGTGATGAAAGCTATGTGAATCGACCCCATTATTGCCACTAGAATGAACAGCAGTTCGGCGTTCGAGAAGGCAACTCCCTGATCCTCCAATACTATGAAGCCGACGGCCAGGAGGAGGAAGAGGTATATGCTCACGCAGAACGCCCTGTACCCTGCACGCATGTTGACCGCGACCGACATCTCGTCTTTGAGCGGCAGCCCCTTCCTCAGGTCTCTTATCGATCTCACTGCCAACCAGATGGCGACGATCTCGATCATCACTATGATGACTAGCATGAGTCCCGACCACACAGTGATGCCTTCCATGAATGCGATCATCACAACGACACCCAGAAGGACGACGGCGTAGATGCCGATCATCAGCCAAATCCTCATCTTCTCATCCATCTTGTCACCTTCGATATTAGTGATATCGAACAATATGTTATGTTTAACTAACATATCAATCTTTCGACGGAGTCTCAGGTTGACGTATGTCCGTGCCATGGGAGCATTATTGTTGTCTCAAGCATTGAGACTCCTTAGATCAATTATCGCAGTGGCATCTCGGACGATTCTGACCGCAGGCGGGGAGTACAAATCAAAAGAGAAGAGTAAGAATGATTTGATGGACTCTAGTCTTGGTTTCCTCTTGCTCGAAACGGAAAGATGATTGTCTGGATTCGAGCATGTTCAAATCGCATACGTGCACCAATCTCAACTTCTCCCAGGCGATCTGCTGAGTGCTACCCATCAATGAATGCCGATTCTATGTCTGCCGTGTCATAGTAGTGTCGCTGTTCGCAAATCTTACCATCCCGCAATAGGAATATCATCACCCAGTCATGACAATATGTCCTACCAGTGGACAGCGCGGTACCTCGATTCCTCCCCTCTACCACGACGCGATTGTCCTGAGCGGTGAATATGAGGTCCGTGAACGGCTCGATTCTGGACTTCTGAGAAAGCTCTCCGAAGAACGCCATCACTTCATCTTTCCCTTGGCGGGCGCGGCTCCAGGTGATCCCTCGATGTTCCGTTCCGGTCACCGGGGACTGCCACTTCACATCGTCCGCCAAAGCGTCTCTCATCGCCTGGATGTCCCTGCGTCCGAGAGCAGCGAAGAGCCGTTGCACAATCTCGACGTTCTCCCTCTCGCTCATTGAATCTCATGATATGACTGATTACTGAGCCATAAAGATTCCCGTTCCGATGAGTAGGGTCATTCATAGACTTCTGTCGGCCAAGAAGCGGCATCGTGATGCCGAGACATTCCTGCGATCGCACTTCAATGTTGAGGTCTCAGTTTCAAGACAAGGATATCGTGAATCCCGTGTTCTTCTTCTATGATGAGTATGGGGAGATAAGCCTTCCGTGAGAAGGGCTGATTGAAGGATCCTCACTCTGTCTCAATCATCTTGCTCTTCGGGTCTAGACCACGGACAAGGACTTCGCTATTCAAGGACGATCCGTTCGTCCTGTTCGTGGATTCTCTTCAATGTCCACGAAAATGTTCTCTACACCATGAATGATACGACGAATCGACCTCTTGTCGTTCGGAATCTTGTGTACAAGTCTCGTAGGTCCACTATCATCTGTATCGATAACGTTGACGCCTCCTACGCGAGAAGATAGGTCTTGGTCGTGAGGATGGAATGAGGCCGGGCAGGCAGCAGTCGTCACTTGGTGCCATTGTCGAACTTTATTCAGAATCACTTCCTTTTCCTCAACCACACTAGAGCGACAATCGCTATTGACACAATGACGATCGCTCCGACGACCACGAGCATCAACGTATTGTCGTTGTCAGGCTGAGGCTCTTCGCCGGGCATATCGATGAATACTCCCATATCTGTGTGTGGGCCTTCCGATACAGAGTTGACTGCACTGACCTCATAGTAGTAGGTCTGGCCATTGGCGACGGAATTGTCAGTGTAATTGCGTACATCACCCACCTGGGCTAGCAGGGTCACACTCCCTAAAGTGGTTCCATTGTATAGCCCGCGGTAGATCTTGTAGCCAGTGATCGTGGCTCCTCCGTCTGAAGATGGGGCTTGCCAGGTCAGATAGACATGGTCTAGGGTGGCGGAGGCGTGCAGGTCTTGAACGGCTGAGGGAGCCTCGAGATCGGGAACCAAAGCGCTCGCTTCTGCAGACTGAGGACCCTCTCCGACCAAGTTAACCGCACTGATTCGGTAGTAGTATGTCTGCCCGTGTGTGAGGCCGGAATCGTTGTACGTGAGCACGTTGCCCACCGTGGTGAGGTGAGTCTCTGAGCCGGATGTGGTGCCTCTATAGATAGCGTAAGAAGTGATTGGCGATCCGCCGTCATTCGGAGCAGACCAAGTCAAGTTCACACTGGAGTCCCCCGCCGTGGCGTGGAGGTTCTTCGGGCCAAAAGGAACGGAGAGGCACAAGTGGGCGTACTTCAGGTCGTAGTTTGTGAAGTCCTCATAGCCAATATGGACTCCATTCTTCGAGTCGATAGCGACGGATGTGGAGTATCCGACATTGCCGGCACTGTCAAGGGTCTTACAGGTCCAGCTTCCGGCAGCGTTGGTGGCGTACTTAAGATCGCCATTCGTCGCATCATAGTAGCTTATGTGGACGTTGTCGTACGAGTCTGCAGCGATGTCTGTGAAAATTCCGACATCGCCAGAACTGTCGAGGGTCTGGATGGACCAGACGCCGCCAGCATTAGTGGCGTATCTTAGATCCAAGTCTATCCAATCGAGATAGCTAATATGAACCTTGTCGTTCGAGTCGATTGCTATGGATGTGAACATTCCGACATCGCCAGAACTGTCAAGGGTCTGCAGAGACCAGGTGCCATCGGCGTTGGTAGCGTACTTGAGGTCGTAATTCGTTCCGTCGTAATAGCCTATGTGCACCTTGTCGTTCGAGTCAATGGCTATAGACGTATCACCCCCGACATCACCATCACTATCGACGGATGCGTAGCTCCAGACCCCATCTTCGTTGGTGACGTACCTGAGATCGCCATTCGTTGCGTCATGATAGCTAATGTGCACCTTATCGTTCGAGTCGACTGCGATGGATGTATCGAATCCGACACTGCCAGTACTGTCAAGGGTCTGTATGGACCAGACGCCATCGGCGTTGGTAGCGTACTTGAGGTCATTGTTCGTATTGTCAAGATAGCTGATGTGGACCTTGTTGTTCGAATCGATTGCGATCGACGTATCGAGACCGACATTGCCGGTACTGTCAAGAGTCTGATAGTCCCAGTTCCCTTCGGCATTGGTAGCGTACCTGAGATCGCCATTCGTCGCTTCGTGGTAGCTTATATGGACGTTGTCAGACGAGTCGATAGCAATTGATGTACTGCTCCCGACGTTGCCAGTACTTTCAAGGATTTGACAGCCCCAGCTACCTCCCACGTTGGTGGCGTACTTGAGGTCTTTGTTTGTATCGTCAAAATAGCTGATGTGCACCTTGTCATTCGAGTCGATTGCAATGGCTGCGTACCATCCGACCATGCCAGAACTGTCAAGAGCCTGATAGTTCCAGCCTCCTTCAGCATTGATCGCGTACTTGAGATACTTATTCGTCGCATCACAGTAGCCTATGTGAATCTTGTCACTTGAGTCGACTGCAACGGATATGAAGGCGCCCACGAATCCAGAACTGTCAAGAGTCTGATAGTCCCAGCTTCCGCCAGCGTTGGTGGCGTACTTCAGGTCGGCGTTTGTCAGATCAAGATAGCCGATGTGCACCTTGTCATTCGAGTCAATAGCGATGGATGTATAGCTTCCGACATCACCATCAGTATCGATGGAGGCGTAGTTCCAGATTCCGCCATCATTTGTGGCGTACTTGAGGTCTTTGTTTGTATCGTCAAGATAGCTTATGTGGACCTTGTCGTTCGAGTCGATTGCTATGGATGTGAAAATTCCGACATCGCCAGAACTGTCGAGGGTCTGGATGGACCAGACGCCATCGGCGTTGGTAGCGTACTTGAGGTCGTTGTTTGTCACATCATGATAGCTTATGTGAACTCTGTCGTTCGAATCGATTGCAATAGATGTGTGCGATCCGACAGCGTCAGAACTGTCAATAGTCTGGACGGACCAGCTGCCTTCAGCGTCGGTAGCGTACTTGAGATCACCGTTTGTTTCGTCACTATAGCTGATGTGGATCCTATTGTCCGAATCGACGGCGATGGACGTGTAGGTCCCGACATTGCCGGTACTGTCAAGAGTCTGATAGTTCCAGCTTCCCCCAGCGTTGGTGGCGTACTTCAGGTCGGCGTTTGTGTAATCATAATAGCTTATGTGGACATCATCGTTGGAGTCTGCGGCGATGGATGTGTGATGTCCGACCTCCCCCGACGTATCAAGCGTCGACAAAGCCCAATCGTCCGAGGGAGAGACGCCTTCGACGTTTGAAGGAATGACTGAGATGGCGGCCAATAGCAGGACGGCTCCAATCGATATTGAAGTCCAGCTCATCCTTCCCTTGACGGATGCATTCATGCGATTTGCGCCTCTGCCTATGCAAGCCGCTGATAGAGTGATTCTCGACATTTCTCCTCCCGCCCCGCGTTATGTAGTGTTGGAAGATGACAGAGTTGCATCAGATTCACTGAGAAGTCAAAGCTCGAAGAGAGCGTCACACAGCCGAGAAAGTGTATGGCAGCGATGCCTTCGTTCAAGCACGTCCCCCAAACGCCACTCCACTTGGTGATATTGAGGATAGGGGAAAATGAGGCTTAAAATCTTGCCATCTTTAGATTGCCACCACAGTTGGCACCTCTTGCCATTCATTCTTGTGGATAAGAATCCCATTCAGTTCACTATTACCTATATCGATAATACTGACACTTCTGACGGTTCGGACGACAGATGCGGGACGGATGAAGACGACGCATTTCCTCGTACTTCGACGACCTCAACCTTCTGCTGCTGACCGATTGCTTGGTCGGAACGTGACCGTTCTCACTGAAAAACGATGAAATAGGGCTGGTCCGAGACCGTCCCAGAATGAAGTGTCAAATCGGAAAATCGCCAAGAATCGGTGGGTGAACTGACGAAGTTGGGTTATATATTGGCATATGAATAAGCCTGTCTAGGGTGTTCCTATTCCGAAATACAAGATAGAAAACGTGGTGGCCTCTGCTTCTTTGGACACTGAGCTCGACCTTCCGGCCATCGCCATCTACTTGGACGGATCTGAGTATGAACCTGAACAGTTCCCCGGTCTGATCTACCGCTTGAAAGAGCCGAAGGTTGCCAACCTTCTGTTCCACAGCGGCAAGGTCGTGTGCACCGGCGCCAAAAACCTGGACCAGGTCAAGCTGGCCATTGAGAAGACCATCAAGCAGATCGAGAAGGCGGGCATCCACATCAAGAAAGAACCCGAGATCATTGTGCAGAACATCGTCGCCACTTCCTACCTGGGGCAGAAGATCAATCTCAATTCCATCGCCGTTTCGCTCGGCCTCGAGAAGGTGGAGTACGAGCCGGAGCAGTTTCCCGGTCTCGTGTATCGCCTGGACGTGCCGAAGGTGGTGCTCTTGCTCTTCGGGTCCGGCAAGATGGTTTGCACCGGGGCGCGAAAGCCGAAGGACGTTGAGGACGCGGTCGACAAGATTACGACTGAATTGCGCTCTGCCGGCCAGCTGCACTGAGAACCCCCGATCTCGGTACAAACCGACCTCTTGCCAGTCATCTTCTTGGGTACAAATCCCGCTCGGTCCATTATTTCCTGCATTTCTGACGGCAGATGGTCAGAGGGAGGAGAACGAGAAAGTCGCATTCTCGACCCTCACACAGCCTTGGGCAAGAGAATGCGGGAATGGAACATTGACTAACGATAATGGATGGTCCGACCTACTCAATTGTGTCTAGTACTCGCCGCCGCCCATTCCACCTAGGCCCTCGCCCCCAGGCATGCCGCCCCTGCCTGGAGGTCCGCCCTTGTTCCCACCTTTGGAAGCTACGACATCGTCGATTCTCAGTATCATTATTGCCGCATCCGTGGCTGAGGTAATCGCTTGTCTTCCAACGCGCAGCGGCTCCAGCACATTCTCTTTCCGCATGTTGACAACCTTGCCAGTGAAGACGTTAATGCCAGCATACTTGTTGCCGGCCTTATGCGCCTTCCTGAGGTCAATGAGGACGTCGATCGGATCGAGACCCGCATTCTCAGCCAAGGCAATCGGCACGGCCTCTAATGCGGTCGCGTACGCGTCAATCGCCATCTGCTCCCTTCCACTGACAGAAGCTGCGAAGTCCTTCAAACCCATGGCAAGCTCCATCGCTGTCGCGCCGCCGCCCGCTGTCATCTTTCCGTCCTCGATGGCCACTCTCACGACGTTCAGCGCATCATCCAGAGATCTCTCAACCTCATCCACAACGTGCTCAGTGCCTCCTCGGATCAGGATCGAAACAGCCTTGGGATTCTTGCATCCGGTCACGAAGGTCATCTCATCTTCCTGCATCTTCTTCACCTCTACCAGCGCTGCCTCGCCCAGATCCTTCTTGTCAAGCTCGCTCAGCTTGTTGACGATCTTGGCACCGGTCGCCTTGGAGAGCTTCTCCATGTCGGATTCTTTCAGTCTTCGAGCAGCAAAGATTCTCTCCTTTGCGAGATAGTGTTGGACCAAGTCGTCTATGCCTTTCTGACAGAAGACAACGTTTGCGCCGACGGATTTTATCTGCTCGACCATCTGCTTCAGTATTCTCTCTTCCTCATTCAGGAAGGCCTGCATCTGCTCTGGATTTGTTATTTGGATCTTCGCCTCAACCTCTGTCTTCTTTATCTCGAGGGCTGAGTTCACGAGCGCGATTTTCGCGTTTTCAATCTTCTTCGGCATAGCCGAATGGACAGGCTCCTTGTCCACTATTATCCCCCTGATCATTTCGGTGTCTTCCATCGAGCCGCCCTGCTTCTTGACTATCTGTATGTTATCCAGGTCAGCTCTGAGATTGCCGTCCCTTTCTTCAGTGATGGTCCGTACGGCCTCCACCGAAAGCTTGGCCATGTGCTCCCTTGAGCCCGAGATCGACTTGCTCATCATTGCGGTCATGGCGATGTTTCTTAGTGTTTCAACATCATCCGCATCGACAGCGATGCCCAGAGAATCAAGTATCTCAACAGCCCTTTCAGAGGCCATTCTGTAACCCTTAGCGATGATTGTCGGATGGACTTTCGAATCGATGAGATCCAACGCATTCTTAAGGAACTCTCCTGCGAGAATTGCGGCGGTCGTGGTGCCGTCTCCCACCTCTTCGTCCTGCGTCTTTGCGACCTCTACCACCATCTTCGCGGCCGGATGCTGTACATCTATCTCTTTCAGAATCGTCACGCCGTCATTCGTAATCACAACGTCCCCCATCGAATCGACGAGCATCTTGTCCATGCCCTTCGGTCCAAGAGTACTTCTAACGGCATCAGCGATCGCTCTTGCCGCCATAATGTTGTCGTATTGTGCGTCCTTTCCCTTCTCTCTTCTTGTTCCTTCCTTGAGTATGATTACGGGTGTCGTTCCCATTCCCATATGCTATCCCTCCTTGTCTTGCATGGCTATCTATGACAGATGATAAGTTAATATATAACATTTGTTTGTCCTTCTATATGAACCCATCGCTCATACCTGACCCCGGTCCAGATCCGCGAGACATGATCACATAGCTCGGATCAGAGACACTGCAAGAACTGACGTCGGGTAGCCATGAACAGCGTGCAGACGACAAATACTGGTAGGAATGTCGGCATCTTCGGCATGGCGATGGCAGAAAAGGTCGCACCTGTGCTCTCCATATCGCTACCTCTTTCATTTAGGTTGGAAATGTCAATCTGAACGAAAAACTCTAGTAGTTGACGTTCTAAAATATGGTCGGGAAGACAAGGACAGTTGATCAGCGTCCTGTCTTCGAGGTGAATGATATGAAGGAAAAAACCAAGAAAGATATCGACGAAGGAATTGAGGATCTTCAGAAAGGAGTCAGGCGTGGAGTCAAGGCTGCTCAGAAGGGCGCGAAGGATGTTGGAGATGCCATCGATAAGGAAGTGAAGAAGATACAAAAGAAAATGGAAAAATCATAATAATAGGGTCTTTCCAGAAGCGCCTCGCGGCGTATGACGCAGCAGTCCGGCTCGAATCAAATCGATTGAGTACGTATTCATCCAGTCTAGATCCGGCAAAGACCGAGTTCTTGTTGGAGGAGAGCCGAGCCAGGGCAATCATTAAGTAGCGCGGGGCGTCTTTCAGATTGAGCCCAGTTGAGCATGGTCGAACGCGATGTCAGGGAGGAAGCGGGGAAGCTCCTTCCCATCGTCAAGGGAGAGCTGGCCGAGGCGGAGGAGTTCATCGGGAGGCTGGAGCGTCCGACACCCAACCGCGCCCTGGTCACCGGTATCGTTATCTGCCTGATCCTGGCCTCCGCCGCGTTGATGTTGATCTTCGAGAAATGGGTCCTTATCTGGTTCATAGTGGCGTTCCTGCTCTACTCCTTCAACTTCATAGTCTGGTTCCTGCCCACAACCAGGATTGGGCGCACATGGTCAAAGAGGAAGCGCCTCGATCTGAAAGGGATGGACTTCAAAGGACCGATCCGCTTCTTGCTCAAGAGGAGGAAGATGCTTGGGGTAGAGGTGTTCCTCACCATCTTCCTGGCTGGGATGGTGCCCTTGGGCGCTAGCTTCTACGTCCTGTTCGGCCTCGGTCTTCCCTATATCTTCTATTATGGGTCGACTCTGGGCCACATCTATCCATGGCATGTCTCCTCATTGGTCACCCAGGTTTGTGTAATCCTCGCGTTCTTCGCCCTCCTCCTGGTGATTGGGCCTGAGACCAGAGGGTTCTCGAGGTTGGGCCGGTTCCTCAAGAGAAGGGTCGGGGGGGCGCGCCTCAGGGGAACGGAGGCCCTTATCATTAGCCTCGCCGTAGTCGCGGTCGCCATGGCACTCCTGGGCGCGCTGTTCGTGGGTGCCATGTTGCTCCCAGGAGGGACATTGAACGAGCTCGTGGAGTTCCTCGGGAGGGACTGGGGCACGAACTTCATCCTTGCGATATTTGCCCTTCTGGTTGAGTTCGTCATCATGCGTCAGCTACAGTCCATCTCAAGCCGCAGAATGGCTCGCGAGTTGCTCGTTGGCCG
>JAJRAH010000082.1 GCA_028679985.1 Methanomassiliicoccales archaeon | reverse complement strand
CAGAACTGGCTCGATCGATGTGGGCATCTATACCTATGGCTCCAATTACCCCGGATTCTTCCTGTTGACCGCTCACTTCACTCTACTGGGGAATCCTTCAGTTCTCACTTTTCTCCGGTTCTACCCAATTTTCGCGGCCTTCCTGACGCTGGTGTCCCTGTATCTGTTCGTTCGCACCTACGTCCCGAGACTCGACTATCGTTACGCCCTCCTCGTCTGCATCCTCGCCAACGTCTGGATCCAGGTACACTTCTCCCCTCAGTCATTGGGGTTCGCTGCGGGAATCCTTGTCTTCGTGTTTCTTGAGAAGGAGGGCCTTGAGTGGTTGCTCGCAGCTGTCGCCGTCTTTAGCTTCGTCGTGATATCCCATCCGACGACTGTCATCTTCCTCATCGGGACTATGGTATTGAGAGAGGCAGCGTTGGGTGTCTATCGTTTGTTGAAACGCAGGATGCCGGTGAAGGTGGAAAGGCCATGGCCAATCGCGATATTTCTTCTGATATGGGTATCATGGCTTTTCACTGGCGCCATGAGCTATTCGGACCTGCTCGTAGACACGATCTCTCAGCGATTCGGAGACATCGCTCTTCTTCCCGGTGAAGTCGCCGAGACGGTCTCCCTGAGGACAGGCGGGAACCTCTTCCCCCTCCCTCCGCTGATAAGAACAGCGACGGTCGGAGCCCTGGTTCTCATTTCTTTCTTGTCAATAGTTTACTTCATCGTGAAGAGGAAGAAGTTGGATCAGCGCCTTCCAGCGAACGTTCTCGCAATCTTCACGCTGCCGTTCATCGTCGTGCCTCTAGACATCGTCGTGTTCGACGGACAGTTCTATGACAGAGGATTCCTGTATCTCATTCTGGGTACCTCGGTCATTGCGACGCTGTTTGTCATGGGAGCCATGAGAGGAGTCTTGCGTGCGCTGGTTGCTGCTTCATTGGTCGTAATGGTTGGGGCTTCGATGACCACGACCTATTATCAGGAGAGCTTGTACATCATGAGTGGGGAAAGCCTGAGCGCTTCGGATTTTCTCGACGGTCACATATCCAACAGCTCATTCGTTCTTGGCGGGCTTTATCCTGACAAGGTCTGGGGAGATTCCCCTCCTTCGGATTTCACGAAACTCAGACTCGCGACGATGTATCCTCAGTCTTACCGGAACGCCTCCGAAACTTCCAGCTCAGCATCTGCGTTGGTCTTCGATCGTTCCTCGGAACTATGGCATAGGCAGTATGGCATCTACGGACTCTATAAGTATTATCTAAAGGAGACGGCAAATCTCACTAGGATCTACGATAGCGGCGCATACATGATATACACTGGAGGAATTGCTGGTCGATGAGAATCGGGCTGGTCAACCTCGTCACGAAGAGCTCCGAGATTCTATCGGAACCTACAGCGATGGTCAAGGCGTCGAACCTCGCTCCGGCCAGCGATGCCGGTCTCAACATCGTCGAGATCGGCAGGAGGATGGCTTCTCGGGGTCACGAGGTACGGATTTTCGTGTCAGATGCATTCAAGCCAAAGGCACCGATGTCTGGGGAAGAAAGGCTTCGGATAGACTATGTCGCCACTAGTCTAACTCGGCTGTCGCCGCCCGCCCTTGCGCCTTTGACACCCTCCCTCGGAAGGATCTTGAGGGATGAGAAACTGGACGTCGTGCAGTCCGGCGAGCTCTTCCAGCCTGGTACGGCACTGAGTTGGCTCGGATCTTCCCCCGATGCGAGCTTCTTTGTCTGGCAGGAGTTGGACGTGCTTATGCGCGCTCCGTTGGGCTTTGTCCAATCGGCCTACTACCGAACCATTGGCAAGGCGATCGTCAAGCGGTGTTCTTCATTGATACCACGTTCTGTATCCGCGCGAAATCATCTTATCCGTCACGGAATCCGAGGAGACAGAATCTCGCAGGTGGTCCATTCCGGTGTCGATACTCGGATCTTCCGCCCTCTTGACAGGCAGGAATGCATGGCGAAGTTTGGTGTTGACGGAAATGAAGCCGTAGTACTGACCGCAGCCCGGCTCGATCCTATCAAGGGGCTTGACCTTTTGATACGCGCGATGGCGATAGTGTCCAAGGAGATTCCGCGATCGGTTCTGGTCATACAGGGCGACGGACCAGCTTATCCGGATCTGAAGCATCTTGTCGACTCCCTCGGCCTCGAGGATCACGTAAGATTCATCAGAGAGTCGTTCCCTCACTCGGAGATGCCGCCGCTGTACAGCATCGCGGACGTCTTCGCCGTCACGAGTCGAATCGATCTGTTTCCCTTCGTCGCGATCGAGGCTATCTCCTGCGGTGTTCCTCTGGCAACGTCGTTCTCGAGGGGACTGAAGACCGACATCGTTGACAAGGGAGGTGGAGTCATGCTCCCTCAGGAAGCCGAAGCGATAGGGGATTCCCTTGTCTCGTTGGTTCAGGATCGGGACCGGTTGGCTGAGATCAGCAGGAGGTGTCGTGGATTGGCGGAAGAGGATTTCGATTTCGAGGTCTGTGCTGACAGATTCCTGGAGGTATACGGGAGGGCACAATGACGAAGAATCCGGAACCGAGAAGGGCAATCGCGTTCGCGCCTGCGGTATCCCTTCCGGTGATGACGAACGAACGCATCCCCAAGATGTTCGTGACGCTCTCCAAGCGTTTCGATGTAGTTCCGATCCCGTTGAGCAGGTTCAACAGGATAGCGTATGATCAGAAGGTCAACAAATTCGCTAGATACCTGCTCTTTCCGCTGGACGAACTTGTCATCTTCTTCAATTCTGTCAGGCTCTCGAAGAAACACAAAGTCGCCTTGCTCTTCGCCGAGAACGCTTACACTTCGCTGGCCGGAGGACTTGCTGCCAAGATACTCCGAATTCCGCTCGTCTGGGATAACCATGGGAATGTGAAGTTGTTCGCGGAGGCAATGCAGAAGTCCTCGTTCTTCACGAGCGCAAACATAGCTCTCGAACGGTTGCTGCAGGGATTGGCGACTCAGATCATCGTGGTCTCCAGAATGGACAAAGATGCCTACGTGGAATTGGGTTTCGACATCGGAAAGTTCGAGATCATACCTATTTGCGCCGATCTTCAGACAGTCCGGAAGAACAGCGTAGACAGGGCTTCAGCGAGGGCGAGACTGTCGATTCCGAAGGACCAGAAGATTGTCCTGTTCTTCGGAACTCTGGGGTACTATCCGAACCTCGAAGCTGTCGAATACATCGCCAACGAACTCTACCCAGAGGCGAAGAAGAAGATCGACAACGTTCACTTCTACGTGGCTGGCGGAGGAACATATCCCGGCAAGCTTCCCGATGGCGTGCATCACCTTGGGTTCGTTCCGTTCGATCCAGACTTGTGCATCTGGCTTTCGGCGGCGGATGTATGCATCGCGCCACTCTGGAGGGGCGTAGGAGTGCTGACGAAGGTCGTGGACATGCTTTCTGCCGGAAAACCCGCTGTCCTAAGTCCCCTCTGTCTGAAGGGCATCCCGGAACTCGAGCACGGCGTGAACTGTCTGGTGGGAGAGGACAGCAAGTCCTTCACGAGAGAGGTCGTGCGACTTCTGGACGATGACGATCTGCAGAAGAGAATTGCTAGGAACGGTATGGATTTGATCGAGCAGCGATACTCCTGGGAGGTTGTAGGTCCCCGCGTCTGGGAGATACTGGAATCCATCATGATGAGGACGAGGAGGGACAGGTAATATCTTCCGGGGATTCGTTATCTCACAGGTCTATATCGGCAGGTGAGATCGATTAGGAAGCTGACATTGGTCGGTCCAGGTAGACCATTCGACCTTATGGCAATATGCCTGGTCGTCGTAATCTCTGTCATATTGTCTCAACTTGGGATCGATTCTCCCTTGCTTTGGGTGCTCGCGTTCTTTTCGGTGTATTTCGCCCCTGGTTACGCAGTCATGTCTCTAGTGTTTCCCGGCAACAGGGTGCTGCTCTTGGACTCCCTTCTAATCAAAAGGCGGACGGTGACGAGGCAAGTCACTGCCATTGAAAGGATAGCATTGAGCTTCATACTGAGCATCACCGTCATCGCCATCGCCGGCGTCATATTGATGAGAAGTCTGCTGGATCTCACCCCCACTGGCGTCGGAATCGAGATTATGGCAATCACGCTGGGCGTGTCGATTCTGGCATTCTACGCGCGCACGAGGCTTCCCAGTTCCAGTCAATTGGAGTACTCGATCGTGATTGGGAGCAGCGGGGGCAGGTTGAGCGCGGCCGAGAAGCTGATCGCGTCTGTTATTGTCGCGGGAGTGGTAGTAGCCGGCATCGCGGTATTCATGGGTCTCGAGGGACTCGATGGAGGAGAGCCATACACGGAGTTCTACATCACGGGTCCAGGAGGGGACATAGCACGCTTGCCGTCGGTGCTTAACGTCGGGGAAGATGGAACCGTATTGATCAACATCGTCAACCACGAGGGATCTTCGGTCACGTACAATCTGACGCTCGGCCTCACCAACGATTCTTCCTTCAGTGAACTCAACCCGCTGAGCTGGGATAGCAGCACTTCCATTTCACCGGAAGCGGGGCATTACGCACTGGTCGGCGTTCAGGATGACGGAGCGGAGGAGTTGAACCTCACCTTCTCTGTCAGTTCCCCGGGCGAGTTCAGGCTTTACTTGCAGTTGAAGAATGGAGATAGTACGAAGGAGCTCTGGACATGGTTGGAGATCGTCGTTCCCGAATGAGTGTCGGAGGAGTCGTGCCTATGTTCCTCCCTCCGCTGGCGTTCTCTCAGACTTCCCCGGTCGAAGTACTTACTCTCCTCATCGTCACACTTCTCGGGATCTTGCTCATAAGAGAAGCCTTGCGATCTCTGGCAGGGGGAGTCGGCAGGAGGGCCGTCACCCCCTCGTTGTTCTGCATCGCAGTCGCGACGATAGTACTGCTGCTGGCTAGAATCATCTCTCTCTGAGGCGATGACATGAGGAAAGGATTACTGATAAGATACAGGGAGTTGAGGGAGAAAGGGATTGCCGCCGGATCGAAAGTCCCTCGTGTTCTCGTATTCGCAATCCTCCTTGCCATACTCGTTGGAGACGTTTCCGTCGTCGCCTACGTTGTCGCCGGAGAGCTATGGATAGTGCTTCTCGGGACGATAGTCCTCATATGTGCTCTCCTGTTCTCGCTAGTACTGGCTTCTTTTCCGTTTGAGAAGGCGGTCTCGCGCGCAGGTGAGGCCCTGGCGTTCGTCTCATCCATCAACATTCTGGGGATTGCCCTTCCGTCGTTCGGAGATCAGTTCGTCAATTTCGCCGCCTTCTCAGTCGTATGTCTCAGTACGCTGGTGCTTTGGCAGGATAGGCTGGCGGAGGTGAAACCGAAGGGTACGCGGCGAGGGTATCTTGCAATCGCGCTGACAGTCCTGCCGTTGGCGCTGGCAATGAACGAATTCGCTATCCATGGCGGCGTGATTCCCGCGCCGTTCCTCGGCGAGATTCCTGTCTGGTTCTTCTTTGTTGCCTGTCTGTTCGGATTCTCGGAGGAGGCGATCTTCAGGGGAGGAGTGCAGCGGAATCTAATGGGTCTCTTGGGGTGGAAATTCTCGCTTCTTGCCGGGGGACTTCTCGACGCAGGCCTCATGGCGTTCTGGGGATCGGGATATCTGATCCTCTTGACCTTCGGGATAGCCATCGTGATGGGGTTCATCTTCGAAAAGACGCGAAGTGTTCCGATCTGCGGCTCGATCAGAGCTATGCAAGCATTCTGGCTAATCCTGATGTTCTACTTGTTCTGAGGGAGCGTCCTTCCCCTCGATCCTTTCTTGAAAAGCAAGACGGAATCTCGACAGATGACCGACAGATCGCGATTCTCAGTAGTCCTATCTCGGGTCCGTGTATTACTGCAGTCTCTCGAGTTCTTTCAGGCCTCTGTTGAAGTCCTCTTCTCCGTCCGCGTCTACTTTGCTCACGACCCTCTTCCTTCTCGCGGCATCCTCAGAACTCAGCAGATCGACCAGTGAATCCAGCGCCCTCTGGTCCGCATCCGGGGATGCATTCTTGCCGACACGCGCGGTGATTAGCTGTTCGTCGAGAGTCGTGCCGTTGCCACTGTGGTTCGACAGCTCTCTGTATACCTTCCCATTGCTAAACGGACCCTTCCGATTGGACTTCAGCGGTTTTCTCATAACCATTCCTCCTGCAAGTGCCGCGATGCCAGCACCGATCATGAACGGCAATGCCAGGTCGCCGATCGCGATTGCCTCAGGCGTCGTGGAACCACTGGTGGAGGTATCGAGAGATGAGTGCAGGCTGAGACTCACCGTCTTGACATCCTCTCCTTGTGACACGACGACTCCTGCGATCGTCTCTGTCTCGTAGAGCAGCTTGGATACTCTGATTGTGTAGGTGCCAGGCGTTACGTTGGCGAGGATGAACCTTCCGTTAGCATCCGAGAATGCGATCTGGGATGTCTGTTCCACGGTCACCCCCGCGCCCCTGACCGGAGATGAATCGTTGTCCAGGACAATCCCGCTTATCGTCGAGACACCATCAGCCGGCACTGCTGCGAATCTGATGCCCGAGACCGATTG
>JAJRAH010000081.1 GCA_028679985.1 Methanomassiliicoccales archaeon | reverse complement strand
GTCGAAGTCTATGGACGCCCCTCCGAGCATAGCTACAGTCTCGACAAGAACGTAGAGGAATACTACAACAAAGTGAATTCAAGGGTGAACTTCACTGCCGTGCAGGACGTCGCGGAAACGATAGTTTCTGATTATCCCGGTGAATACAGCACCTTGCATATTGCGGCTGCGTTTGACTGGGTCCGCTCGGAGATCGTGTACGAAACCGACGATGGTGGCGACTACTGGCAAAGCACGGAAGAAACCTTGACAAGAAAGGCGGGCGACTGCGAGGATCAGGCAATACTGATGGCCTCGATTATCGGTGCCCTAGGGGGAAACGCGCGAGTCAATATCATTAACGAGCACGCCTTTCCTACAGTCCTCGTCGCGATGGATGAGTATGAGTTGGGTTCAGTGCGGCTGTCGTTCATCTCCTATTACGGAACTCAAGTCAGGGTGTGCTTTCTGGAGGACTCATTCGGATACTGGCTCGTCGTGGATACTGCAGGATTCCCTTATGCCGGAGGTCTCCCAGCAACGGCTTCACCCTCGGATACATACGATCTCACCGATTGGACATTTGACAACAGCGATTGGCTCGTGACCATCGATGCGACCGGAGAAGTAGCGAATGGTGGCGGGATCTTCTAGCCGGAGCGAAAGGAAGCGATTACTGTAGTCCCTCCGCCAGGATCTCTCTGACGGCAGCCGTGATGGCCTCCGAACTGTTGTACCTAGGCGTCCATCCGAGTCTTTCCAGCTTCTCAATCGACAGCAACATCTGTCTCACGTCCCCGGTCCATCCTCTTCCTCCGTCGACGCCACCGGTCCAACGGTACTTGACCTCTTTGAGTCCCATCTCACGGACGACGATGTCGGCGATTTCCTTAACCGTGATTCTGTCCTTTGAGCCAATGTTGAGGATTTCGACCCGTTCATTCGCGTTCTCCGCACCGGTGACCATGGCGTCTAGACAATCCTTGATGTGAACGTATGACTTGATTGTTCCAGGTTCTGCTCCGAGTATCTCCAGCTCTCCAGGATTCTGCTTCAATTTCCTCACGAAATCGTGGAGGACATTGTGCGTGCTCCTCGAGCCGACCACGTTGGCGAAGCGATAGATCACCGAGTTCATGTCGAAAGTATGACAGTAACCCGAGATGAGCGCCTCGCAGCCGAGCTTGGAAGCGCCGTATAGGGAGATCGGGATGAGGGGACCGAGCGTCTCCGGTGTCGGCATCGTGTCAGGCTCTCCGTACACCGTCGAGGTCGAAGGGAATACTATGTCTTTGATTCCACTCTTCCTACAAGCCTCCAACAGCCGGTAGGTTACCTCGAGGTTCTGCTCGAAGTGTATCTTTGTATCGGAGGCTCCCACTCTCACGTCCGGATTCGCCGCAAAATGGCAGACGACATCCACTTCGCCGAACATCGGCGCCAAATCCATTTCTAGAAGGTTCCCACCTATCAGTCTGAATCGGTCACTTGATATGGCGCTCTGGAGGAATCTCCTCTTTCCGGTGCTGAAGTTGTCCACGCCCAGGACGCTGCTTCCTAGGGCCAGGAGCCTGTCGGTCATGTGACTGCCGATGAATCCGGCGCATCCTGTCACGAGTATCTTCTTCTTCTGGAGCTTCATCTCACGCCTCTCTTCCGCTTCAACATCTCTGCGAACGCCCTTATCGCCTTGCCGCGGTGTGATATGGGATTCTTCTCTTCAATAGACATCTCCGCGAAGGTTCTTTGATCCTCCTGGGGTATGAAGATCGGGTCAAAACCGAATCCTTGATTTCCCTTCTCCTCGGTCCCGATTCTTCCGCTCACGCTTTCTGTGACGACTATATTTTCACCACTGCCTAGAATGCACCCGATGCAGCAGCTGAAGTGTGCGCTTCTGTCTTCCTTACCTTCAAGGAGCTTGAGTACGCCCTTGCAACCCAGAGTCCTGAAAACGTACGAAGAGTAGACTCCGGGAAATCCGCCGAGGGAGTCTATGAAAAGTCCGGAGTCGTCGATGATCACGTTGCCGACCCCTCTCCCCCCAAGGTCTTTCAGGCAGTATCGGACGACCTCCTCGATCGTATCGGCCTGAATCTCCTCACAACTTTCGTCCGTGCTTGTGACCTCAATGTCCAAGCGAGAGAGCTCGCTCCTGAACTCCCTGAGCTTCCCCTGATTGGATGTGATGAGGGCGAGCTTCGTCAAGTGTACCTCCCCCTGCCCTCTATCTCTCTGACCCTATCTATCACACCCTCAGCGCCTTCGAAGTTGCGCTTGTAGGAGTCGAGTACAATCTGGAAGGAATCGAATATCTCTGAATGCGCAGAGAGGAAAGCTTGCTTGACGAGGTGGAGGTCCACCCCCATCTCCTCGATCGTTGCCTTTCTTCCCCCAAGGGAGAAATCGATCAGCCATATCCTCCCATCCCGCAAGATCATGTTGGAAGTCGTAAGATCTCCGTGGACGATACCGTTACTGTGAAGGACCGCAGTCAGCCTCCCGATCTCGTCACATATCTTCTCGACCGATGCTGGATCAGTCCTTCCGAGTACGTCCTTCACCCTCTCTCCCCGGATCTCTTCCATCACGATCTCGGCCTCGTCCAGGTCGACATCGTATATGATCGGCGTCGGGACACCATGATTTCTTGCTTCCTGAATGAGCCGCGCCTCATTCTTCGTCCTCGAGGACCGAAGGGATCTGTCGAGTTCCTGATGCCGATAAGTCTTCGGCACTCGGCTCTTGACGATCACCCTTCTCCCCATCCAGGTGCCTATGCGTATCTCAGCTTCAGCGCCTCTTCTAATGACTTCCACGGTGCGAAAAACTGCATACTCACTAAATAACCTTTCCTCGGGCCTGGGACGCTGGAAGGGAGAAGTCGATCTAGTCTCGAGAACATCAAATTGGTCTGCTGAAGAAGCATTCCAAGATTTCGTCTGGAACGTTCGTTCCGACTCCTTGGAAGTCCTCCGGGAACGCAGCTCTGGTGGACGGCAGGAAGTACCTGTCATCGATCAATACAATCGCTGCTCTGTCGTGTTCGCTCCTTATCGCCCTTCCTGCAGCCTGGAGAACCTTTGAGACCGCGGGATAGAGGTTGACATAGAGGTTCGCTTTCTTCTTTCCGAATGTCTTCTCCATCCTCTGTTTCATCGCCTCCGCCTCTGGAGACGGAGGATTCAAGGGAAAGCCGACGATTATGACGGCCGACAGAAGGTTGTCCCTGAAGTCTACTCCCTCAGAAAACGATCCGTTTATTGCCGCCATGAGTAGGGCGTTCCTCTCCTCGCCGAGATTGGCGAGTATGGCGTTCTTCTCGTTCCTGCCATATTCTCTCTTCTCGATGACCATTCGTTTCGGGATTCTGAGATCCCTGAGGAACGATTCGGTCTTCCCCATGAAGTCATAGGAGGGGAAGAACGCGGCGACGTTCCCGGGAGTGCATGTACAGACATCCATGATCTTCCTCGAGACAGACTCATATGTCCGCGCGGATCGCGTCTTGAATCTCGATGAGACGCCTCCTACCTGGAGGAGGAGTCTATTCTCCCGCGGAAAAGGGGATTCGTAGTGATAGCACGCGAATCTCGCTTGCAGGCCGAGGAGGTCCGCAAACATCTCCGGAGGGTGAAGGGTCGCGCTCATTATCAATCCGCATCTGGAATCTTCGAAGATCGGCCTGGACACGAGGGACGGATCCACGAGCTTTGACACGATCTTCCTCGCCTTCTTGTCAACGAATCTGACACTCGCATCTCCGAATCTGTTCCAAAGGTCGAGGGATTCGATGAGATCCCTGTTCCTGGAGTATTCCTTCTCTCCCAGGGCCGAGGCCATCTCTCCCGCAAGTCCTCTTGAGTCGATCCCGCAGGAGGATCTCAGCCGGCTGTCCAAGTCATCCTCGATGAGATGAACTTGAGTGTTTGGCCCCGCACTGAGATCCTCTATGATTCCGACCAGTGCCATTAGGTCCTCACGGAAGCTAGCGAGTGCCGGCAATTGCATCGCGGAGCGGATCCTCGCTTCTGTCAGTATCCCAGTGTTGTTCTCCATGATCCTTCCTGGGAGATTGTGTCCTTCGTCTACGATTAGAACGGTCTCGGATTCCTTCCTATCCGTTCTCCCGAGTAGCGAAGATTCAGCACTACCGAACACTTGATTGTAGTCGCATATTGCGATGTCCGCGGTCCGGAGCGCCGACATTGCCGCGAGATGTGGACAACACCCTGATTTCAGACACATGTGAGTAGATTCCCTGACGTGCATGGGTTGCCGTAGAATGCGATCCGAGGCCTCTTTCACCTTCCCATGAAGGAAATAACAATCCTCGGATTCAGTGCACGGGACTTTCCCGTTTCCTCTGCGTGAAAGGCACATGTCCGGTCGACCTACCAGGTCGACCACGCAAACGTGTCTCCTCTTCCAGATCTTCTTGAGAGTCTCGATCGCGATATCATGGTGAGATTGCCTCGATGTGAGAAAGAAGACAAAACCATCATCGTTCAGCGTCGTCTCCAAAGCCGCGGACAGTGAGACAGCCGTTTTCCCAAGCCCTGTCGGGGCGTGTGCAAGCAAATGGATCCTGTTCTCTATGCATTCTCTGGCATTCTCGAGAAACTGGTCCTGACCCTTTCTGGGATTGTCATAGGGAAACAGGTTAGGGACGTTGACGTTCGGATGGAGTGATTGAAAAATCGAGGCTTCCATGTTCACTCGATTCTCGCGGTCTCAAGCCATACTTTGTCACTAACCGTAGACTATCCGGGCAGGGAAAGGCAGATAAGGGCATCGCTGAATCCCCCTCCTGCATCCATGGTCGAGATTGACCGCAACAGGGAAGCCAGGCGGCGGGCGGGGGCGATAGCGTCGCTTCTGCTTCTGGCGACGCTCGTTGGCTACATCGCCCGAGCGAACATATCCGTAGCTCTGCCCTTCGTAGCTGAGGATTTCGCATGGAATTCCGAGCAGCTCGGAGAGCTTGGAGGGATCCTCCTGGGTATATTCCTAGTGGGATACGGGTTCTCGAACGTGCTCATCAGTCCGCTCGTGGACGTGTTCGGCCCGAGGAAGAGTCTGATGGTCGCGATCTTCGCATGGTCTGTATTCACATTCCTCACCGGCATTTTCGGACTTTTCTATTGGACGTTCATCGTCGCACGATTGTTTGTCGGCCTGTCGCAAGGGATCCTTTTCCCGAGCGCCAGCAAAGTGACGCAGGCTTGGTTTCCCCCTTCGTCGAGAACGAGAATGAACGCGATATATCTGCTATCTGGATTCCTCTCGAATCTTCTTGTCCCGATCCTTCTCATACCTCTAATATTGGTGACAAACTGGCAAACGATGTTCATGATCGTGGGGATCGTCGGATTCCTTCTCCTCGTCCCGATATGGAGGATTCTGTGGGACACCCCGGAGGAGCGCTCGATCTCGACCGCAAAGGTCGGTCTTCGTCGGCGGCTGTCGGAAGTAAAAGGCAATATCCGGGAAGCGATGAGGCTCAAGGGCTTGTGGATCGTTACTATCTCCTTCCTCTTCACCAACTTGGCATGGTGGGGTCTGTCTCTTTGGCTGCCGACATATCTCATCGAGGCGAGGGGCTTCACCGTCGAACAGGTAGTGTGGGGCGCATCTATTCCTTACCTTGGCGGAATCGCCGGCATGTTGATCGGGTCGTGGCTGAGCGACAGGTCCGGAAGGAGGGTCGAGACAGCGGCTGCATTCGCGTTGGTATGCGCGTTCTTCCTTGTTCTCCTGGTCCTTACCACTCAGTTCGAGGCTGTCTTGATAGTCCTCTCGATGGTGTTCTTCTTCCTCGGAGTCATGGCGCCCACGGCCTTCACCCTGACTCAGGGAATTGCACCGCCACGACTCATGAGCAGTGCGACTGGAATTGTGAATGGAATCGCAAATGGCGCCGGCGTCCTCGGTCCAATATTGCTGGGAATCGCAGTCGCTCTGACATCCTCTTACGACGTCGGCCTGATCATCATGGCGGTTTTTCAAGTTCTAGCGGCCGTGCTGCTCATCAGCCTGAAGCTGGTCGGGAGAGGGAAAGTCGTCTCCCCTTAGAAAGGGTTAATCTCACGGAGCACACATTGTACTTGAGATACCTATGAAATACAGCATAACTGGGGACAATTTGCAGTTCGCTAACATCGAGATTGCGCCGGGCGAGACGGTATATGCTGAAGCGGGAAGCATGGCATATATGACCGGCAATGTGTCGATGGACGCGAAGATGCGCGGGGGACTCTTCAAAGGAATCAAGAGGAAGCTGACAGGCGAGTCCTTCTTCCTGACGCATTTCGGCGCGGAGGGCGGACCGGGGGTGGTTGCCTTCGCCGGGAGAGTCCCAGGGAAGATAATGGCCTTGGACCTTCGAGGCGGGAAGCAGTTCATCCTCCAAAAGGATTCATTCCTCTGCGCGGAGGACCAGGTGGAATTCGACATCGCCTTCCAGAAGAAGCTCGGCGCGGCTCTGTTCGGCGGAGAGGGATTGATCCTCCAGCGTGTCTGGGGGGAGGGAATCGTATTCGTGAATGGATGCGGCGACTTCGTGGAGCTCAACCTTCAGCCCGGTCAGATGGTCAAAGTATCGACCTCCCATGCAGTCGGCTGGGAGACAACAATCGAATACGATATCCAGTCTGTGGGAGGGATAGCGACCGCGTTCTTTGGAGGAGAGGGGCTGTTCGTCACGACCTTGAGGGGACCCGGAAAGGTGATACTCCAATCACTGACGATGTCGAAGTTGGCGAACTCTCTTATACCGTTCCTGCCCAGTAAGGGCGACGGCGGTCTGATAAGGATTGGTTGACATGGCATCTAAGGTCGTTGCGGCGCTGCTGGCGATTGTGGTGGTAATCGCGGCCATTGTCTTGATATTCCTACTTCTGGTGAGCCTGCCGCTGATCATCGCCGCGATCGCTCTCATCGTGCTTGTCGTGATAGTGGTGGTCTTCTTGCTCCTCATTCTCGGAGTGCTTCTCGGAATACCGTACTACTTCCTCAAGAGAGGCCCAAGATCCGAGGAAGGGAGATACGACGTAGGTGAAGTGAAGTCGATCAAGGAGGACGAGAAGAAGTAGTCTGAGGAAGACAACCATTATCATTTCCCTAGGCCTTCTCCAGTTCGTGGAAAAGACACCCTTCGAATGCGCCTCATTAGATGTGCTGCTTGGCGGAGGCGTGGAGCCCGGCTGCATCACGCTCTTCTACGGGGAGGCAGGCACTGGGAAGACGAATCTCTGCCTCGTTCTCTCCCGAAACGTCGCGAGGCAAGGAAGGAAAGTCGTCTATGTCGACACCGAGGGGGTCTCGCTGGAGAGGCTCAGTCAGATATCGGGCGCTGATTCCGAATCAGTCGTGAAGAACATCCTGTTCAGCGAGGTTCACAGTTTCGACGAGCAAGAGAAAATGGTGGACAGGGCCATCAAACTGGCAGAGGGGAATCCCGAAGTCGGGATGATCGTCGTCGACTCGATGACGATGTACTATCGGCTGACGAGTCGCGAGGAGGAGCGCTCCGAGAGAAAGTCGATCGCCAACCAGACGGTGAAACTCCTCAGTGTTGCGAGGAAGATGGCGATACCGATTCTCGTGACGTCTCAAGTCTACACCGACATAGACAAGGGGACATTCGAGGCCCTCGGCGGTCACGCGCTTCATCATAACGCAAAGACCCTGCTCAGGGTCGAGAAGATTTCTCCTGGAAAGAGAAGACTGGTCTTGATGAAGCACCGCCATATCGCTGAAGGAAAGATTGCCGACTTCAACTTAACGAGCGACGGAATATCATGCCAGTGATGAAGGTTGTCTTCTTCTAGTGAGCTCTTCCCACTGCAAAGTCCACTAGAGAGCTCAGGAACTCCTTCTCCCTGCTGTTCTTCAGACATCTCAGCGAGCGCTTGGCCTTCTCTGCATAGTCTATGGCGATCTTGCTTGCGTAGTCGATGCTTCCCAGCTGCTTGAGGACGTCTATCGCTCGCGTCACCTCTTCCTGAGTAGCGTTCTCGTTCCCGAGTGCGGCGAGCAACGCTTCCTTCCTTCTCTTGTTGCCTCTCTTTTCTAGTTGGCTCAGGGCATGTACCATGATGAGAGTGCGTTTTCCGTTCCTTATGTCGCTCCCGATAGGCTTCCCGAGGGTTTTCTCGTCTCCAGTGACTCCCAGGACATCGTCCCAAATCTGGAAGGCTATGCCCAGCATGCGTCCGTACTCCCTCATATTCCAGATCTGGGACGGGGTACCGCAGGCGATAATCGCCGCTCCCTCAGCAGCGCACGAGAACAAGACCGCCGTCTTCTTCTCCACCATCTCGAGATACTCATCGGGGCTGACCGTCTTGGCGGTCTCAAAATCGAAATCCATCTGCTGCCCCTCTGCAATGAGCCAGACGGTTCTCGATGTGAGTTTGTAGAGTCGATTGAGGATCACTGGCGAGGTCTTCGTCTCCGAAATGACCTCGTATCCTCTCGCAAACATCGCATCGCCCGCGATGACCGCCGTAGGGATGTCGAAAAGAACATGCACGGCGGGCCGGCCTCTTCTGACAGGATCTTCATCGATCATGTCGTCATGGATCAAGGTGAAATTGTGGATTATCTCGAGAGCACACCCGAAAGGAATGGCCCTCTTCCCCTGTCTCCTCACAGCCTGGGCGACAACGTACGCAAGCACAGGTCTCAGTTTCTTGCCTCCCGCCTCGGGGTAGTGTCGGACAGCTTTCATCAGCTTCTCTGGCTTGCCGTCTTCAAGATACGACATCAGCTGCTTGTCGATCAACTTCACGATCCTCAGCGCTTCCTTCTGGACATCCATTATGATCCCTCACTCCGAGGTTCGGGCGATCCATTCTCTGACCGCTCCAGTAAGTACGTAGTCTTTCCTCGAGAGGTCGTTCACCGATCTGGAGCCGGTCAAGAACATCGTGGCCCTGAATTCCTCCAACATCAGAGAAAGCTTCCTCTCGACGCTCTCCGAGGATTCTAACG
>JAJRAH010000080.1 GCA_028679985.1 Methanomassiliicoccales archaeon | reverse complement strand
TCTCGATCTCGGGGTTGAAGAATCGGAGGAGTTCCTTAAGAGCGTCATTGTTGACATCAATGAAATCGTCAAGGTCACGAGGATGTCTCCGAAGAAGGTCCATATCTACACTTCGCCGGCGTGGAAGCAGAGGGTGTTCGACAAGGCTACGCGGATGGCGAAGGACGCTGAGCTGAGCATTCCGGCAATCACCAAGGCGACTATGTCCGACTCTGAGATGAAGAAGCACGGGAAGGAAGCTGCGGATTTCGCGAGGAAGACGGCGGAGGCTCTGATGAAACGCTCTCCGGCGGATATCGAAAGGATTTCTAGGCCTATCGACGAACTACGATATCTTGCCGAGGCTTCATCTTTCATTTCCGAGGAGATCGGCTGCGATGTCGCAGTCTACTCCGCCGACGATCCGCATGCCTACGATCCTCAGAGCAAGGCGAAAGTGTCGATGCCTCGCCGACCTGCTATATACGTCGAATGATCGGCAGACGATGATTCTCGACTTTGGACTGGAGCGACAGCTTCAAATATCGACTTCAGATTCTTGAAAGCCAAAAGATTCGAGCGGGGTAACCTTGATATTCGGCAAACTTGCGGACTTCATCGCGAGACATTACAAAGGGATCATTGTCGCTTGGCTAATCGTATTGGCCGTTTCGGTTCCTGTAGCGCCGATGGCATTCAACATAGTCTCATACGAGGAGACGGAGATGGCACCCTCCGACATCGAGTCGGAGGTCGCGCAACGCTTCATCGACGAGCATTTCCCGAGTGCTAGCGGGGAAGGATCGACGATTATAGTTCTCACGGGGGAGGATGTCCTTGACAATGGGACGAAAGAGATCGTCTTCCGCATCGATGATGCCGTTTTCGACGAGACTCACGGAGGCCGCATCGATGGTCAGGTCCAGGTCGATTCCCTCTACAGCGTTACGACTCTATACACCACGGGCTTCCTGCAGCAGCTGAACCAGGGATTCTACGATACCTGGAATATGACGAATCTCACGGCGTTTGCGCTCTTCGGAATCCCTACCGAATTCAGGAACCTCTGGTACCAGGCCAATGGAAGCGCTTTCACAATCTATGGCATTCCATCTCTTCACGTTCAGATTTGGAGCCAGATAAGGGCCGCAAACTCCGGTGCCACTGTCTCGGAAGTGGACTCGATGGCTTATGCCGCGACTCTGGCATCCCTTCAATTTCATCCGATGATCGCATCGATGGACGCGTCACAGAAGGCCCTGATATTTGGATGGTTTGGCGCGTACTCCCAGGTGTGGAACCTGACCGTCTCGGACCCATTCTTCTCAAATAATCCGGCTGAGAGGAGTGTCTTTTCCATCCAATCGGCCTTTCCCGCGTTCCTCGCAGGAGTCCCGCCCGAGGGGCAGCCCTTCCTGAACGCGACGTTCAATACTTTTGACATGACGAACTGGTACGACTACCGGACGCTGAACGCATTCTCTCTGTCCGTATTTGAAAGCAATCTTGACCCGATCCTGGCCGGCCTGACGGACGAGGAGAGATCCTTGGTCCTGCTCTATTTGGACGTCTTCTACGGAGGATGGAATTCAACTTCCTCGGTTCCGAGCGATACGGAGTTCGAAACGATCGTCGCCAGTTCTGTAGCGACGCTGAGCTCGGCCATTGGGGGAGAGCGGGCGATCGCACTCATGTCGATCTTCGAAAGCCTTGGATGGTCCGGGTGGGACAATGAGACGGCGATTCTCCAGCTGTCCGTGAGTCTCGTTGCTGAGAACTCCAACTCCGAGCCATGGATTGTATACGAGGTCAAGGGCATCCCCTCAGGTTCGTCATTCATGGAATTCATGACTATGGCGGAGGCCGTCGTCGAGAACTCCACAATAGGGGATTTTCCTATCCCCATGTTTTCTGACCTAGTCGGGATGTTCGTAAACTCACCCCAGAACGACACGATGATCATCTCGTTGACCTACACGAGCCCCGATGGCGATTCGTTACTCGGCCAGAAGTCCGTCGAGGTCATCCGCGATATCCTGAAGGAATCCCTCGAAGGGACCAACGGCCTTACCTCGTTTGTTACCGGTTCCGACGCAATCTCGGCCGATCTCCAAGCGTCGACATGGAGCGACGTAGACAGGATCGATCCAATAACGATCATCCTTGTGCTTGTCCTGATCGGAGTCTTCTTCAGATCCGTCGTTGCATCTTCAGTTCCACCTGCGGTAATAGGAGTTGCGCTCGGGGTCAGCTTCGCCGGAGTGTACGTTCTCGGATCGTTCTTCCTTTCCGTTCACTACAGTGTACTAACCCTTCTTCTCACTTCGATGATGGGGGCAGGCTGCGACTACTGCATCTTCATTCTCACAAGGTATCGGGAGGAAAGACGCAGGGGATTGACGAAAGAGGAAAGCGTTCGGACGGCGGTAACTTGGGCGGGCGAGTCGATCGCCACGAGCGGCGCGACTGTCATCATCGGCTTCGGCGTCCTCTCCTTCGGGAGATTCGATATGCTCCAGTCAATGGGCATCGGCCTTGCGATGGGGATAGCGATCGCGCTCATCGCCGCCCTTACCCTGCTGCCCTCGGTACTGATGCTTCTTGGAGACAGGATTTTCTGGCCATCGAAGATCGGAAAGAAGAAGGAAACGGGGAGGAAGGTAAAGACGAATGGTTATTTCTCCAAAAGTGCTAAATTCGCTATCAAGCATGCAAAGATCATCCTAGTCGCAGCGCTTGCGATATCGGTTCCGACCACGTATCTTGCGCTAACTTTGGACACGAGTTACGATTTCATCGCGGCGATGCCTGACACCGAGAGCAAGGAGGGCATGGATCGCATGTCCGAGGGGTTCGGTGCAGGGAGGATAATGTCCACAACCGTCGCCTTGAACATGACCTCGCCGGTGTTCGAGGGCGGCACCTTCAACGTCACTGAACTAGATTCCATCGAAAATCTGTCAGAGTCCATTTCAGAGCTAGATAACGTCGAAGAAGTGACGAGTCCGACGAGACCTCTCGGCGGAGAGGAACCGATCCACTACGCGAACCTTTCGTTCTACAGCGAGGAGCAGGCGGCGCAGTACTCGTCGTTGATGATGGGGATGCTTGGAACCGATGACACGAGGGCGGTCCTGATAACGGTCGTTTTCAAGGAAGAGCCGTTCGCGAAAGCCTCGATCGATAGCATTGGCGACTTGAGGAGCGTCTGCCGTACCTTCGAGGCCGATGACCCGAACATAAATCGGGCGATGGTGGCTGGTTCGACGGCTTCGATGAGCGACATATCCGACATGGTCCAGAGCGACTTCGGCGTGATGGAAATCTTCGTGGTCATCGGTATCTACATCGTTCTGATGATAGTCCTGGGATCGATCGTAAACCCGCTGAGATCGATACTCACCATATTGCTCAGCATCTCCTGGACGATCGCAATCACGATGGTGATCTTCAATTTCGTCCTCGGATTTCCGATACTCTGGCTAATGCCGATGATACTCTTCGTTGTCTGTCTCGGCCTCGGGATGGACTACGACATCTTCCTGACGACGAGGATCAGGGAAGAGGCGCAGAAGGGAATGAGCGACAAGGACGCGATCGTCCATGCCGTGGAGCGTACCGGCGGCGTCATAACGGCCTGCGGCATCATCATGGCGGGCGCATTCGGCACGATGATGCTCTCGGAGGGTGCCCTTCTGAGGGAGTTTGGCTTCGCACTGATGTTCGCGATTCTCCTTGATGCGACGATTGTGAGGATATACCTTGTCCCTGCGATAATGTCTCTACTCGGCAAGTGGAACTGGTACGCGCCCGGCCGCTTGCAGAGGGTGAGAAGGGACGAGAAGAAGATGAAGTGACAGATGATCGCGATTCTGTGCGGTCTCGACAGGTGCGGGCGCTAGGCTAGTCCCTCTTCCACCTCTTGTAGAGTCTATGGTTCTGTCCGAGCTGATCCAAGACCTTGCCGACGACAAAGTCGACAAGGTCTCCAACTGCCTTCGGAGAGTGATAGAATGCTGGACTCGCCGGGAGGATTGTCACTCCCAGACGGCTCAACCTCAGCTCGTTCTCAAGCATGACCGCGCTAACTGGAGTCTCCCTCGGTACAAGGATGAGCTTCCTCCCTTCCTTCAGCGCCACTGAGGCCACGCGGGTTATGAGGGTGTCAGCGATTCCGTTTGAGATCTTGGCAAGCGTAGATTGGGAACAAGGGATGATCACAACCGAATCGAAGAGCTGGCTACCGGAGGATATGGGGGCGAATAGGTCTTCGTCCTCATACCATTCATCGACCGACTCTCTCAGCTTCGCAATGTCAGAGCCGACCTCTTGCTCAAGGATCCGCTCTCCGGTCTTCGAGACGACAAGGATCTTATTCCCCTTCAGTACTTCAGCTAACCGGACGCCGTAGGTGACCCCAGAGCAACCGGTTATCGCAATGACTGTCTTCACGGGTCGAAGATTCATGCCGCTCTATATCAATCCTTTCTCATACGTCCACACGACAAAGATACTGCAAAACGCTTTTATATAGGCAGTCTATTAATGCCGTCGGCATTATCAGTAATCTGACGAGAACTGAATGTGTTTGCAGAGGTAGAATGAGATGGTTACGATCTATGACGTTCCTCCTGGTGAACTTGTCGCCAACCTTGCAGTGAAGCTTCGAGAGATTGACACAATAAAGCCCCCCGAATGGGCGGACTTTGTGAAGACCGGACGGCACACAGAGAAAGCACCGGTCCAGAAGGACTGGTGGTTTACTAGAGCGGCATCAGTTCTGAGGAAGGTCTATATCGAAGGCCCCATTGGGACCGAAAGATTGGCTGCCACTTACGGCGGTTCCGCCGACAAGGGCTCGAAACCCAACAAGGCCGTCAAGGGAAGTCGGTCGGTCACGAGGAAGTGCCTGATGCAGCTCGAGGCGAGCGGACTGGTCGCCAAGGACAAGAACAAGGGAAGAGTGATCACGGCAAAGGGAAGGGCGCTGCTGGACAAGATTGCCAGTGATGTTCACGAAGGGAGCAAGAAAGGTTGAAGGGGCCTTGGAATCATGGATGCGGAGCTAGAGGAACTGCGTCGACGGAAGATGGCTGAACTCCAGCATCAGAGGGAGCAGCAGGCCGTGGCCGAAGAGCAGACGAAGCAGATCGAGGCTAGTCGACAGGCAATAATGCGCCAGATTCTTACTCCAGAGGCGAGGGAGCGCCTGGGCACGGTCAAGATAGCATATCCCGACCTAGCGAGATCCGTGGAGGATCAACTGATAAGGCTGGCGCAGTCTGGACGGATCGATCGGCCGGTAGATGACGCCACCCTGAGACAGATTCTCAGGAAGGTGGCTCCGCAGAAGAGAGAGATCAGTATTGAGAGGAAATGACTATGACAAGGAACAAGCCGAGCGCGATGAAGACGCGGCTCATGAAAGCGGTTAAACAGAATCGGAGAGTTCCGGCCTGGGTGATGCTTAGGACGAACAGGAACTTCCTCCGCCACCCCAAGAGAAGGAGCTGGAGAACGCACAGATTAAGGAGATAGGGGAGATACAATGGCCGAAGAGGAGACAATTCTCAACATCCCCCTGAGGGACGCGAAGAAGGCGCCGAGAACCGAAAGGGCCAGGAGGGCGGTGATTGCCGTCAGGGCATATGCCGTCAGGCATCTCAAGGCAAAGGAAGAGGACGTTTGGATCGACGGCCGCCTTAACGAGGCGATCTGGAGCAGGGGAATTCGGAACGCGCCATCGATCATCAGGGTGAAGGCGGTCAAGTTCGAAGACGGACTTGTGGAGCTCTCGCTTCCTGAGGAGTGATCGATCGGTGCTTTTTTCATGATGAAACTCTCCAGCTATTACGGGAACCCCTACATAGGAGTATACTGTGCTGCGAGCGAGGGTGTCTCTTTCATACCCGTCGATTCGCCGCGAACCCTCGCAAGGGACATCGAGGAGGCTCTCGGTGTGGAGGTTGTCAGGTGCAACATTGCCAGCACTAACCTTCTTGGAGCTCTTCTCGCGATGAATTCCCACGGGGCGGTCATCACGAGCATGGCCTCGAAAGAGGAGAAGGAGTTCATCGCGGGCCGATTGCCGGTCTACGTCATCGAAGACAGATTGAACGCCTCCGGGAACAACATACTGGCGAACGACAAGGGGGCACTGGTGAACCCCGATATCGGCAAGAAGGTCCTGAAGAAGATCGAGCAGACTCTCCGAGTCGAAGTCGTGCAGGGAACCATCGCCGGTCACAAGACCGTAGGTTCGGTTTGTGCTGCCACGAACAGAGGCGTTCTTTGTCATCCTGCAGCCTCCGACGAGGATCTTGAGTTGTTGAGGTCGGTTTTGAAGGTCCCGACGGCTATCGGAACTCTCAACTATGGGACTCCTCTCGTAGGGGCGTGCATGGTCGCGAATTCAAGGGGAGCCGCCGTCGGATTCAGGAGCACCCCGATAGAACTAGGAAGAGTCGAGGACGGCCTGAGTCTCATCTGAGACCGTGCGAACTCGAATCAGAATCCCGTAATCGAATCCCAGTTGCAGAGTAGGCTGATCTCACGGGGAGAAGATCCAGTATTCTGTGTCCGATGGCAGTTCTTCAGGGACGAAATCGATTTCATTCCCGGCCCTGAGTATCTTCCGGTCTGGAAGGCCCTCAAGAAAACTGT
>JAJRAH010000079.1 GCA_028679985.1 Methanomassiliicoccales archaeon | reverse complement strand
TTGAAGTCCCTGGCGGTCCTCTCGAATATTCTGATGAACTTCTCTCCAATGATCTTTCGCTTCCTCTCCGGATCCGTGACTCCTTTCAAAGCCAGGAAGAACTCGTCCGATGCATCGATGACCTTGAAGTTGACACCGAGCCTCTTCAGCAAGCATGACACATTTTCTGTCTCCCCCTTCCTCATCATGCCCGTGTCGACGTAGACGGCGAGCAGTCTCTCTCCTATCGCTCTGCTCGCCAGAACGGCAGCGGCCGTGCTGTCAACACCGCCTGAACAGGCTATTATGGCCCTCCCGGGTATCGAGTCCCTCAACCCATTCATAGCCTCTCGGACGAAGGCTTCCACGTCGAACACGACTAGCGTACCTCCTCGGAATCCCGCTCCACCTGGTCCGCGATTTCTTCCCTGTACTTCGCGAGTCCGTCGCGGATCCTCTCGTCACCTATCGCAAGCATCTCCAAGGCGAGGAGAGCTGCATTGTCGCCCCTGTCAAGGCCGACCGCGGCGACCGGTATGCCGGGTGGCATCTGAACGATGGAGAGAATCGAATCGATGTTCACTTTGCCGCTGACGGGCACTCCTATCACGGGTTTCGTCGTGATGGAAGCGATGGCTCCGGGCAGGGCGGCTGACAGTCCGGCAATAGCAATGAAAATCTTTGCCTCGCTCCCCAGGACGATGTTCTTCACGCGGTCCGGCGTCCTGTGAGCCGACGCGACCGTCATCTCGGCCGAAACGCCGAACCGTCGCAGCATTTCGACGGCTTTCTCGCCTACCGCAGCATCACTCTTGCTCCCAAGGATTACAAGGACGTCAGGCATCAAGCCTTGACAATGTTGTCAGGATAAAAGAATTTCGCAGAAGAATAAAATGGAAGGGATTTGCGATCAGGATTTCATGATCGCCAGCAGGAACGCGCCCACGGCGATGAGAGCTCCAATGACCGCGGCAAGTATGTTCACGAATGCTGTCCAGACCACGTCGCCGACCCACACGCTGATCGTGCTCGTGAATCCGGCAAGGTAGACCCAAAGGATTCCAACCACGAGACCGATGATAAGCAGCACCACGCCTATCGTCCTGCTCTTACCGCTCCCAAAGTAGGCAGTAAAGGCCCCAGCCAGAACCATGAATAGGCCGAAGGTCAACAAGAGCACCGTCAGGAAACTTTCCAAGTCCATTTTTTATCACCCGTGTCTCATTATCTCCTCAGAACTTAATACCAGTCAATGTCTTCGTATCTATGACTCCGGGGATCGACCGGATCTTGTCCACGACGACCTGCCCCAGGAGATTGAAGTCCTCTGCCTCAATCTTGGCGATGAGATCGTACTCTCCGAACAGCGGGTGAAGCTCGACTACCTCCTTCACCTTAAGCAGCTCGTTGTAGACCTCGTGCTCCTTGGCGGGTGCAGTGCTAATCAGGACAAACCCCACAGCCATACATTCACCTTGTGGCCCCATTACGGTTTTTTCGGTCTTAAACCTTTCGTTGGGAAGCGATTACTGACTTGTTGCATCGAACGGACAAGAGCCCTTGCTGGCACGAGGAGATTTCAAAGACCTTGCAGAATCGGCTCGGCTCTCTCCAGGACCACGTCCCAATCGGGGATGTTCGTCACCGATCCTACAGACTCTATCACGAATGAAGCAGCGGAACTTCCGAGCGCCGCACACTCCCTCGCTGAGTAACCCCTGAACCTGCCCGCATAGAAACCGGCCCTGAATGCGTCCCCTGCCCCGGTCGTGTCGACTATCCTTGAAGGCTTGACCGCAGGAATCTGATAAATTCCATCGGGGCAGTAGACGACGCTCCCTTTCGAGCCCCGCGTATTCACGAGCAGGTCCACTGCCTCCAACAGCTCCTCCGGCTTCGTCGCGTCCATGTACCCCATCGCGACTCGGAGTTCGTTCTCGTTCGCAAACAGAGTGTTGCACAATGGCAGGGCCTTTCGGAACGTCTCGCGGCCCCAGATATGATGTATTTCTTGTGAGGGATCGAATGAAAGATGCTTCCCCAGCTCCCGACATTGACTCATTACCCTGACGTAGTAACTCGGCCGGCCGGTGCAGATGTGCACTACCTGCGCTTCCCTCGCGGCATCCATCCTCGGCTCAAACCTATCCATGTCCCGCATAGGGCCCTGATACACATACGCGATCTGATTGTGCAACGAGTCCGAGACTATCCACACCGTCGGCGTTTCGTATCCGTCAACGACGACGAGCTCCCTCAGATCGACTCCTTTCTCTTCCATGAAGCTGCGGAACTCGTATGGCATGTCCTTGCCGACGTAGGAGCAGAGAGCAGTCGGAACCCCCAATGCCGCTGCGATCGTCGCCATATTCGCCCCGGTCCCTCCATAGAATCTTTTCTTCTCGGCAACGTCGACGGAGGTGTTCGGCTCGGGGAGACGCTCGAGACTTATGATATAATCGAGTGCTGTATGGCCGTAGACACAGAGATACGGACTTGCCATCAAGTACCCTCTTGCCATCCTGCGAGATACTTTGCCTGCTCCTTCGTCAGCAGGTCGATGTTCGTTCCCATCGTTTTCAGCTTGAGGCGGGCGACGCGGTCGTCGATATCCACCGGAACGTTGTACACGCCCGGTTTCATCTCCATGTGGTGCTGAGCCAGGTGTATGACCGAAAGAGCCTGGATGGAGAAGCTCATGTCCATGATCTCGACTGGGTGCCCTTGACCGGCGGCAAGGTTCATCAGCCTACCCTCACATAGGAGGTATGCTTTTCTTCCGTCTGGGAACCGATACTCATCTATGAACTCTCTGGCCTTCTTGGGCTTGCCCGCATATTCCTCCAATGACTTCTTCGATATCTCGTTGTCAAAGTGCCCGGAGTTGCCGAGGACGCAACCGTCCTTCAAAGCATCCAGATGCTCGCGTCTGACGACGTCCTTGCAGCCAGTTGCGGAGATTATGACGTCCGCTTCCTTCACCGCCTCGGCCATCGGCATGACTTCGAATCCGTCCATGATCGCTTCGATCGCCCTGACAGAATCGATCTCCGTGACTATCACGAGCGCCCCCAAACCCCTCGCCCTCATGGCTATGCCACGCCCGCACCATCCGTAGCCGGCCACGACGAGCTTCTTGCCTGCGATCAGGAGGTTCGTGGCCGTCATCCATCCGTCGAAGGTCGATTGCCCGGTGCCATATCGATTGTCGAAGAGATACTTCATGTGGGCATCGTTCACAGATATCACTGGAAACTTGAGCTGCCCATGCTCCGCCATGGACCTGAGCCTGACGACCCCCGTCGTCGTCTCCTCGTTCGCCCCCTTGATCCTGGCGAGCGCTTCCTTCCTGGTAGTGTGGACCAAAGCGATAAGGTCGGCGCCGTCGTCAATCAGGAAGTCCGGCCCGATGTCAAGGACACTGTTCAAATTCTTGTAGTACTCCTCCGTCGTCTCCCACTTCTTCGCGTACACCTCAAGACCATAATGCTCGCGAAGCGCCAACGAGACGGAGTTGTCCGTGGAGAGGGGATTGCAGCTTGCCAGACGGATCTTCGCACCCGCCTCGGCGAGAGAAACGGCCAGCATACCAGTCTTCGCCTCGACATGGAGAGCCATTCCGATTCTCAGGCCGTCGAGAGGTCGGTCCTTGACCATCTGCCTTCTGATCTCGGCCAGGACTT
>JAJRAH010000078.1 GCA_028679985.1 Methanomassiliicoccales archaeon | reverse complement strand
GCCGACATTGTGGTAATAAATATCGGGTTCAACCCCGAGATCGAACATCTTGAGAAATGGGGGGTCGATATCGAGGACGACCAGATCAAGGTCGACACAGACATGCGGACGTCGAGGCGAGGCGTCTTTGCATGCGGGGACATTGTGACGTACAAAGGGAAGTACAAGCAGATCGTCACGGCGTGCGGAGAAGCAGCGACCGCCGCCAACAGCGCGTACAAATATATCATGAAACCCTACTGGGCATGATAGCCATAATCACCGATGGATGTTGCTCAGGAACGCATCTTTGCTCTCACTATTCTCACCGAAACGATCACCAGGATGAACGCGAATGCCAGACCCACTATGCTCGCAATCGAACCCAGCTCTGATTCGAACAGTCCACCGAATGAAGCGAAAAGGTTGAACGCACCGTGCATCAGCACAGCCAAGAGGTAGAAGGGAAACCAGGATTTCCCTCCGAACTTGCTTCTTCCGAGACCGTATCCGCTCATTGAGGTTGCGCTGCCATGCATCAAGGCGGACGAGAAACTCCTGACTAGCGCGGTGGTCAGGAAAAGCACGACACCCCCGGTGAGAAGTGCAGACCCCTCATAGAGCATGTTCTCGGTCGCTGCAAACCCGAGCCCCACTGCGGCACCGAAGACCAGCCCGCTCCTCGGATGGTCAACGAATCCAGAAACCCGGAAGAGCCCGAAGAGTTTTGCGAACTCTTCAACGAACGGCGCGATGACCACCACCATGAGGAAGGTAATGGTGGACGGGTCCCTTCCGAATATGTCATACTCCCTTACGATCGACATGGAGAGCAGTGAGGCAGCGACGATCTCCAGTATGATGGCGATCACCACGGCCACTATCGCTCCATATAGGAAGGCGATCGACAGCTGAACCCACGGCTCCTTCCTTCCCCTTGCCCCCGATCTGATCCAAGCCAGAAAAACGACTGCCGGTACGAACGATGCAAAGGCAAGGATCAACAGCGTGGCGCCATCGGTCGAGTCCATCCAGTCTGGAATATCGCAGTTGCGTATTAATGGTTCCTCCGCCTTGGCCTTTCGAAATGATTGGCAGGTGTGTCGAGACCAAGTCAAGGACAAAAGGAAGAGAATGACAGGATCTCAACATCAGCTGAGATCCATGAAAAGAAAGACCGTCCTCAAGACGTTACGGAATCTACTTCTTCACGACGGTGACAGCGTTGTTCGGACACTCATCCACACATGCGCCGCAATCCAAGCATTCAGATTCGTTGACGACGGCGACATCGTCGACCGTAATGGCCTCATGGGGACAGACATCCGCGCAAGCACCGCATCCAACACATTCGTCAACATTGACCTTCGCAACCATACAGATACCTCTTCGCCCTCTACATGAAAAGGGGTATAAAATGTTTTTGAAGAACTGGTGAGGGAGATTTCGCGCAGGTTAAAGTATTCAGCCCTCCATTCATCGCTGATGCGTTACGTGGAGGGCGCTGTACTTACAGAATCTGGTTTCATCGGCGGATACGTCGGTTTCGAGTCCGGGATTGTCAGAGAAATTGGAAGAGGTCGTGTCCGATCTACGCTAGCAAGAGGAATCATTGTCCCTACTTTCGTGAACGCACACACGCACATCGCAGATTATGGCGTTCCGTTCGACCCTGCCCTTAGCCTCGAAGAGACTGTCGCACCACCATATGGCCTAAAACACAGGGTTCTGAATGAGACGCCCCGGGAAGTGCTTTCCCTTTCGATGAAATCGTTGACTGAACGCATGTTTCATCGCGGCACATCGCGATTCATCGACTTCAGGGAGGGGGGAATAGAAGGTGCGCATCAGCTTGCCGAGTTGCCTAAGGATCGTTGTGCGGGTATCATACTCGGCCGGCCAAGAGGCCTCGATTTCGACGAGAAGGAAATGAGCTGCCTGCTGAAGGTCGTCGACGGGATTGGGTTGTCGAGCGTCTCTGATTGGGATCCGAACATCATCGCGGACCTTGCGGCGTTCGTCAGATCGAGAAACAAACTGTTCGCGATTCATGCCAGCGAAAGGGTACGGGAGAATCTAGATCGGATACTGGATCTGAAACCATCCTTTCTAGTTCACATGACAATGGCCTCCTCCGATGACTTGGCCACTTTGGCGCAAGAGAACATTCCTGTTGTGGTCTGCCCCCGCTCGAATCTGCTGTTCGGGAAGATGCCGCCTTTGAAGGATATGATCGAGGCGGGCGTGACACTGGCCCTCGGAACCGACAATGCCATGTTCTCCGTTCCCGACATGTTCTGCGAGATGGAGTTTGCAGGGAGGCTTCTCCGCTATCAGGGCATGAAAGACATCAGTTGTGTTGTCGATATGGCTGTGAGCAATGGGCGCAAATTATTAAATCGGAAGCTCGCAATAGGTATTGAGCCCGACTCACCGTGCGACTTCATGGTGGTGGGGACGAAGAACGGTGATGCCGCGACGAATCTGGTGTTGCGGTCCGCCGCGGACGATCCCAAGCTGATCTGCATAGGGAAGAAGGTCTGGAGGACCAACCGATGAGTCTGTTCAGGAAGATACTAATACCAACCGATGGCAGCGAGTACACGAAAGCGGCAATAGGCAAGGGTCTTGAACTTGCCAAGCTCATGGGTGCCGAGGTAACCGCCCTCTACGTCGTCGACCAGACCTCATTCATCAATTTTCCAATGGATTCGACCATAGTGAGCGTGTATTCGCTCCTGGAGAAGGAAGGAAAGGACGCAGTGGAATACGTGAAGGTGGAAGGTGCGAAGACTGGAGTCAAGGTTGACGCGATCGTGGAGGAGGGTTCCCCCGTTAGGAAGATCGTTGAGGCCTCTCGCGCCCATGATCTGATCGTTATGGGGACACTTGGCCGGACAGGCATGTCGAAGATACTTCTAGGAAGTGTTGCCGAGCGAGTAGTGAGATACGCTCACTGTCCTGTTCTCGTTGTCAGGGCAACGAAGGAGGAATCTTCATGACGACCGTTGAAGAGGTAATGACCCCAAACCCGATAGTGGCCCAGGTGCCAGGCAACAGGAACGAGGTTCTGAAGACGATGGTGAAACACAACCTGACAGGACTCCCCGTGGTCAAGAGGAACGACGGTTCCCTGGCAGGGCTGATAACTCGGCAGGACATATTCGAGAAACCTGACGAAGACCAGCTCGCGCTAATAATGAACCGGGAACCTCCTTCAATCGGTCCGAAGGACAACGTGAAGAAGGCGGCTCACGTGTTCTGCACGAGGCAGATACGTCATCTTCCAGTCGTTGACGCCAAGAGGCTGGTGGGAATCGTAACGCCGACAGACCTGCTTTCGGTCGTGGAGAAGACCGCAATGGACATACCTGTGGAGAAAGTGATCCGCTCTCCTTGTGTCCCGATCTACCAGGACGCTCCGCTCGCTGTCGCCCTTGTGACATTCAAGGTGACGAAGGCGAACGCGTTGCCCGTGCTCGACGACACAGGGAGGTTGTCTGGCATACTGACGGACAGGGACATTTTCAACAAGTCATACGTCAATGGCTCGGTCGCGATGGCCGACCTCGGAATTGGACAGGATGAGGACGAGTGGACCTGGGAGGGGCTGAGAAACGTCATGAAGCTTTGGTACGAGGTCTCGAAGATCGAGCTCCCCGGTCTGCCTGTCAGAGACATCATGGTCCGATCCCCTGTGACGGTCTTCAAGAAGACGAGCGTCTCCGACGCGGCAAGAATCATGAGGAAGAATGACTTCGGCCAGCTACCTGTGAGGGATTCCAAAGACAGCCTACTCGCCATGATCTATGACTTCGATGTCATATCGGTTCTTTCAGGGGATGTTTGATGGAAGCTGCGGATGTTCTTTCGCTTTGCAAGCGAAGAGGGTTCATTTGGCCGGCATATGAGATATATGGCGGCGTGGCGGGCATGTACGACTACGGGCCGCTGGGCGTGTTACTGAAGAACTCGATCATCGAGGTCTGGCGGAACGCGTACACCTTGGGCGAGGGGTTCATCGAAATCGACGGCGATACGATCGGACCGGAGATCGTATTCAGGGCGTCGGGTCATGTCGATGCGTTCTCGGACAAGATCGTTTCTTGCCTGTCGTGCAAGGAGTCTTTCAGGGCGGACCATCTGGCGAAGGACCTGCATCCGAATCCCGGATCTCTTTTGATCAAGGAGCTCGAGGACCTTTTCAGCTCGAACGGGGTCAAGTGTCCGCAATGCGGAGGCGACCTCTCGAACGTCGAGGATTTCAATCTCATGTTCAAGACAACGATAGGGCCTGGCTTCGGGAGGAAGGGTTATCTTCGGCCCGAGACCGCTCAGGGTATTTTCGTGGACTACGTCCCTCTCTACCGATACATGAGGGACAGGCTGCCTTTCGGAGCCATACAGATCGGCAGGGGATACAGGAATGAAATCTCTCCCCGCCAGGGAGTGATCAGGCTGAGAGAGTTCAACATGATGGAAGCCGAGCTATTCGTGGACCCCGAAGACAAGACCTGGCCTCGTTTTGACAAGGTTAGGAACGAGAGGATGAAGCTCGTTCCGAGCGAAGGTTCCGAAGTGGAAATGACCGTAGGGGAGGCCGTGGAGAAGGGCGTTGTCGCGCACCAGACGCTTGCGTACTTCATGTGCTTCACTC
>JAJRAH010000077.1 GCA_028679985.1 Methanomassiliicoccales archaeon | reverse complement strand
TCTTAAGGCTGTGCAATCCGGGAAGAGTCGTGGATCCTGCCGGCTCGACACGGACCTCGTCCTTCCCGTCAACCTCCCTCCTGAACATATAGACAGGAAAATACTCCTTCTTCGAAACCCCTACCTGAGCGAGCTTGTCCAGGTCCTTTGCTTTCGTGGACCCGGCAGCCCAGCGTCTGAAGATTCCGACCGCATCGTTCTCCTTCACACTGAAGGGAATGATGTAATAGAATCCTGCTCCGGACTTGTCGATGTATATGTCCGTCCCGCAGTGCGAACACTTCGTGAACTTGGTGCCGGCATCGAACTCGACCCTAGCACCGCATTTAGGGCAGTTTATATTGGCCATCTAGCTCCCGCTCCTCCATCGGTAAATCCTCACTCGATCCCATCACCCAGAGATCACACCTGCTTTCCACATTCGGGGCAGAACTTCACAGAGGCGGTGACTTCTGCCCCGCAGTTCGGGCATTTCTTCGTGCCGACCTGCTGGGCGCCGCAGGAAGGACAGAACTTCGCGCCCTCCTGGACAGGCTCACCACACTTCTGACAGGGCTTCGTAGCCACGACGAGTTTCGCCCCGCACTCCGAGCAGAATTTGCCGGTGGCGGGATTCGGTGATCCGCACTTTGGACAAGCGATCATCGCGACCGCTCCAGCAGCTGCGGGAGCGGCGCCACCGGGAGGCGCCTGGCCCTGCCTCATCGAGTCGAGCATGGTCCATCCCATGCCAATTCCGGCACCGACGCCGACGCCGGCACCAGCCGCTCCACCCGAAGGATTCTGCGCGGCCTCCCTCATCGCCTGACCGGCCTGATACTGAACGTAGTTCGCACCGAGCACTTGCATCGAGGCTCTCGTATCCACAGCCTTCTGCACTTCCTCTGGCAGAGACACATAGAGGCCCGATATCTTGTCGATGCTCACACCGTAGAGATCGAAGTGATCGCCGGTTCTGGAGAGGACGACCTGCTCTATGTTCGTCAAGTTGGCCGCTATGTCGGCCACTCCCATGCCGTCCTTCTTCATGTCTCCGAGCGAATCGTAGAGCAGGATGACCATCTGCTCCTTGATCCTCTCCTCTACCTCCGCGCCGGTAGCGTAGTTCAGAGTGCCGACGAACTGGTTCACGAAGTTCGCCGGAGACGACACCTTATACCTGAACTCCCCGAACACCCTGAGATTGACCATTCCGAATTCCTTATCCCTGAACTGATAGGGCTGCTTGCTGCCAAACTTGCCATCGATGGCGCGCTTCTGGAGATAGATGATCTCCGCCTGCTGAACCGCACCCGACAGGAACTTGACAAGGGCTCCGACGATGGGAGCATTGATCGAAGTAAGGGCGTACCTGTCAGGTCGGTCGATGTATGCCAGGACCTTGCCGTCTCTGTAGAAGACCGCGATCTCGTCCTCCCTCACCACGACGTTATCGTTGAACTTGATGTTTCTCGGGACGCGGAACATTATGTTCTCACGCTTGTCCGCATCCTCCCACTTGAAAGTCTCAGCACCAATTATGCTCATTCATCACACCTCCGTTCCTTCTATGACACGCATCCTTCGGTTGAATTGATCCTCGAAATCGGTGATTCTGTCCTTGATGCCCATGATTCCACCAGTGGCTGCGCTCTTGTCGCTAGCAGCCAGCGCTCCTTTGAGCGCCTCGATGTCAGAGGCTATTGCAGTGATCTGGTCTATCATACTGGCGTCATATTCATACAGCCTGTTCATCTCGTCCTCATGGATATTTATGTCTGCGACCAATCCTGAGTAGCCTGTCTCGGCATGAGCCACGACGCCCTCGACCTTCTTGAAATGACTTATCAGGCCACCAGCCATGTCCAATTCCTTCGATCCATAATCCTGGGCAAGGAGCTTCCTGCAGTCCTCCAGCCTCCTCCGCTGCCGTCCAAGGCTCTGGGCAAGCTGCGCACGGAGCATCCTGTCCGCATCCCTAAGATCCTCTCTCCTTCTGTATCCCCTAAATCCAGGGACGAAATTCTGAATCTTCTTAAGGATGCCTCTTTCTTCCTCAACTCTCTCTCTAATGTCTGGCATGTAGCGAATCTCCTCACTTTTGCGATAATAACGTGCATCTAGGTTTAAATATATCGTTGGTGAGCCAGCCTACGCGCGACTGATCCGGGCAGTCGTCCTCTTCTCCGCTACCTCGTATCACCTTGAGCCAGCTCAGTCACTGAAGGATTCCTTGTCTTCGTACAGGTTGAAAACCAGGCCGAAAGGGTCACGCATGTAGCAACGTCCTCCCCTTCCCTCCCATACTACTACCTCGCAACCTTTGGCGACGAGTTCCTTCTTCGCGGATTCCAGATCGGGGACCAAGAACTCCAAGATGGGACCCAATTGCTCCCCTTTGTCGATGAACAGACGATTCGCACCGACAATCAGCTCAATATTGCATTCCTTCTCATCTGCGGATTCGACACCTAGAATCTCTTTGTAGAAACGTGCGGCTGATTCAGATTGAGGGGTCTGCAGGCAGATGCAACGACTGAACTTGAAGGGCATTTACTGAATCCAGTGTGGTGTAGGCGACGAGTCTTTAAATACCTTGTTCCATTTCAAAACACAATGAGTCGACTTGGCGCCTTGGGACAGTGGTCCTACTACGCGTTATGGTTTCTCAGAACCAAAGTCGGTGCTAGGACGCCACTCGTCAACACGATGATCATCAACTACGAGTGCAACCTGAGGTGCAAACATTGCAGCATTGTCGCCCATTCTGATGACCTGCCTGGACCACATTCAATGTCGTTCGATCTCGCCGTCAGAGAAATGAAACGGAACTTCGACAGTGGAGCTCGGATCCTCTTCTTCGAGGGCGGGGAACCCACGCTCTGGCATGATGGAGGAAAGACTCTAAAGGACCTTATCGAAGCCGGAAGAAGGATCGGGTACTTCGTCATCGGATACACGACGAACGGCACGAGGGACATCGTGGAGGACAGCGATGTCATCTCGATCAGTCTCGACGGTCCAGAAGATATCCACGACGAGATTCGAGGAAAGGGTGCCTTCAAAGCTCTTGTCGAGAATCTCGATCGAACGAACCACCCCAACGTCTTCGCAAACATGGTCGTGACGAAGATGAATAAGGACCACGTCAGGGAGACGGTCGAGATCGCGGCGAGAAACAAGAAGATCAAGGGCATAATGCTGAATTTCCTGACTCCCCCGCCGTACGAGATAGCATTAGATCACGCAGAGAAGGAAGCGGTCGTAAGACTTGCGACGAGCCTCAAGCGACAGGGCTATCCTATTCTCAATACTAACAGAGCTCTCAGGAATCTCTTGGAAGAGGATTGGAGCGAGGAGTGTCCGTACTGGGCATCAGCTTTCGTGATGCCGGATGGTTCGGAGTTTTTCGGCTGCCCTCTCCGCAGTACCGAATCGTGCAAGGCATGCGGATTCAATGCCGTCAGGGAGTACCGCCTGATAGTCGATGGCAATATAGAGACGATTACGCAGATGTCAGGACGGTTCGCACTATCAACGAAACGATGATCAACAATTGGTGTGCGAACATGAACTTGAATACCTCCGGTGCTGGCCGGACGAATCTGAACTCGTCCTTTGTGTCGTTCAGGTAGGTGATCGTCCTCACTGCAAAGGGAAGGCTGAGGAAGAGCAGTAGGTAGGCGTAGTCGAACGCCGCAAGGAGAAAGGACAGGACATACACGGCTACGAACATCAGGGCGATGATCTTAACGGAATTCTCGAGTCCGAACCTGACGCATACGTCTTTTTCACCCGCCTTCACATGAGCCTCATAACCAGATGCTTCGTCGACAACCCTCATCAGCGCCACACATAGGCCGACAACAGAGGCTATCAGAATCATCTGGACACTCAACTCCTGAACGAGAACGTAAAAAGAGAAGAATGACATCATGAAGAAAGAAACGAATACATCGATCTCTCCGAATCCCCTGGCCCCTAGGTTCAGAGGCGGGGCCGTGTAGAAGAAGCTGACGAAGAAGGCTATGAGGCCGAGCACGATCACGATCCATCCAGCATGAAGTACTATAGGTATCGAGATGAGAACGGCGATCGAGGCAAGAATGGCCATAACGATTCTTCCTTGTTTCCGCGTTATGTAGCCGAGATCGAACGCGTTTCCGGCCCAGTATATCTTGCCGCTGAATATCTTCTTGGCACCCTTCTCCCATTCCTTGTCATCTGAGGTGAACCTCCTCTGGTCCGCTCCGCTGACGTGATCGAAGTAGTCATTCGAGAAGTTCACGAACAGTGCTAGTGTGAAGACGTCCAGGACTATCAGAAGACCTATCAAGAACTCAGTGTTCATGGTCAGAGCGAAGGCGATGCCGGTGAGGGAGGCGAGGACGAAGGTCAGAGTGTAGGATATCCTGAAGATGGTTTTCATTCTCTCCCAAGTGCCAAAATGTCGTTGCACAGGCAATCACTCCGATAGCTGATGATCACTTCGGACGTACCCTTACGCACAAATCATCACATAACGATAACTGAGGTGTGTGTGCTCCAAGAGATGATACGATTCTACCCGAGAATTCTTGTCTGCCGTTGTCTGATCGATGCATGTAGTGCACAGAAAGACAAAAAATAAAATGTTTGGGATCAACGCAATGCGATGACCCTCTTTACTTTGACTCCATTGCCTTCAACTTCGCCAGAGATCTCGCTATGAGCAGTCCAGCAATCACGGCGATGATCGTCACAAGTATCGCGTAGACGAAGAGCCCCATGAGGGCGTCACCACCAGCAAAGAACTGAGCGATCAATTCCCTTATTGCCTCGTTCCATGCGAGTGCGGCGATCAGGCCGAAGGCAGCTGTCATCAAAGCAGCAATGGTTTCCATTATCTGCATTTTCATACTCGACATTGCATTCCCCCTGATGCATCGGTTGCTATCTTGAAGGCGGATTAGAGAAGGTAAGCTATAAACATTTCTCACAATTGAATCACTTACTACAATGACTGGAATTTCAAACAAGACAGATCCCGGTTATCAAGTCAACAGGGTTTCTTCCGGAATATCAGAATGTACTCGTGATCATTCTTGGGATAGTATGCCGCTGGATATCCATATACTAGTCTTCCCCCGGTGCTGTAATTGAGAATGTAGATGTTGATGTTCACCGTCTCCAGACCCACTCTTCCTGCCAACCGGACGTAGTCTGAGTGAATCGGACACTTTGCGTTCTTCTTGAAGAGATCCTGCGTATTGACAACCGCATAACCTCCAGGCTTTAAGGCCGAGAACATACCTGAGAAGGCAGCCTCCATCCCTGAAAGAAAGGTGTCGTAATCATGGATATTACCCATCTGGCAGGGATCGTCATGGTTGTAGTCAACGACATCGAAATACGGAGGTGATGTAACTACGAGATCTATTGTCCCACGGGGGATCTTCTTCATGAGTTCTCTGCAGTCTCCGTTCATTACAAGGTGAGTGGTTTGATTCCCCTGATTCTTCCCCTCTGCACTCGTCAGCCGTTCCACGGTAAGATCGATTGAGTATGGATTGACGTCGATCCCGATGCTGTTTCTTCCGAGACCCATCGCGACGACGTTCGTGGTCCCGGAGCCGCAGAAAGGGTCGAGGACGGTCTCGCCTTCGTGCGAGAAGAGCTTGATGTATTTCCTCGGAAGTTCCGGTACGAATCTCGCCGGATGCGAATCCTTCCAGACCTGCCTCTTCTGGACGTTAAGAACCGTCGACCCCAGCTCATAAGTCTCTTGTCGGGTGAGGCAATTCAGGCGACCCTCTTTGCATGCGCACGTCCTACGGGCCGGAAGCCATGCAAAGTTCTTCTCTCTCATCACTGGCATCTGATACCTTCCCACCTAATGCCTACCTCAGTCAAATTCTTTTCGCGAAAGCCGAAACGTCTTTGCCCGCTGAGTCGTTGGAGGGTTCGGAATAACGTTCGCCGCTCTCTGACGACGGGACCGACGAATTGCGTAAAAAGGTTGATGCTTCTTATAGATTCTTTCACGAATTCGGCGATTTCGCTTCAAAAGATACAAATAGGCGAGTTCTAATGCCCATTGCTATGCATTGCCATAGCAAGGCACGCTTTGTCAGGGTATGGTGACTAGATGAATATTACTGAGAATGCTAGAACAACCAGCGGCACGCGGACGCGTGTCTCGGATGTGAGCCCGCTCAGCGGGATGTGTCCATTATGCATAGAGGAATGCCCCTCATTGTGCGAAGTAGGGAAATCCGCGTTTCGCGGAAGGGAGGTGCTCTATCCGAGCCCCGAGTACTTCGGAGTCAGCACGGCGGCCTCGAACAAGGACTTCATGCTCGACTGGTCTCATTTCCAGATCCAATCGGACCTTATCGGAGCGTTGGGAATCGAACCGAACCCTGACAAGGCTTTCTTCGAGAACGTAGACATCACGACGTCGGTGGCGTCTCGATCCAAGAGACCTATCGAGCTCAAGGTGCCAGTGTTCGTCGCAGGTCTCGGATCTACAGCGGTAGCGAAGAGATGCTGGGACGGTCTGGCAAAAGGGGCCGCATCAGCAGGCACGATTCAGGTCGTCGGAGAGAACGTGTGCGGGATGGATCCGGATGCGACATACTCGAACGGCAGAGTCACATCCTCCCCGGATTTGAAGTGGAGAATCGAGACCTACAGGGAACTCTGGGATGGGAAACATGGAAATATCGCCATCCAGACAAATGTGGAGGATCAGAGAGCGGGTGTCGATGAATATGCTGTCTCCAAGCTCGAAGTCGATATCATCGAGCGCAAGTGGGGACAGGGAGCGAAGTCTATCGGAGGTGAGGTTCGACTCCACTCTATTGAGAGAGCGCTCGAGCTCAAGAAAAGGGGCTACCTGGTTCTTCCAGATCCAGAGGATAGAAGCGTCCAGGAGGAGTTCAGATCCGGAACTTTCAAGACCTTCGAAAGGCACAGCCGCGTCGGTTTCCCGCAGGAGAAATCGTTCATCGAGGACGTCGAATCCCTAAGGGCCAACGGAGCCAAGTACGTGTTCCTGAAGACTGGAGCCTACCGACCAGCAGTGGTCGCGTTCACGTTGAAGGTAGCGTCGGAGGCGAAGATCGACCTGCTCACGATCGACGGGGCGGGAGGAGGGACGGGCATGAGTCCTGTGCCGATGATGAACGAATCGAGTACCCCGACAATACATCTGGAGGCACAGGTGCTCAAATGCGTCCAGATACTGAGAAAGCAAGGGAGGTTCATCCCTGACATTGCTATGGCCGGAGGGTTCGTGAATGAGACGCAAATCTTCAAGTCAATGGCGATGAGCAATCTCGGCGACGGACCAGTGATAAAGGCGATAGCCATGGCAAGGGCACCTCTTCTAGCTGTCATGAAGTCCACCTACTTCACGAAGCTGGCGGAATCGAAGAAGCTCCCGAAAGGATTCTCAGGAGAATATGGTGAAGATCCCGCGAAGTTCTTCATCATGGCCAGTGAGCTAAGGAGGAAATATCCTGGTGCAGGAGCCAAAGGGGGCATATCCTGGGGAGCGATCGGTCTGCACACCTACTTCGTCGATCGCATTGGAGAGGGGTTGAAGCAGATGATGGCTGGATCCAGGAAGTTCGGGCTCCGCTTCATCGACAGAGACGACATTGTGTCACTGAGCGAGCACGCGAGAAGGGTAACGGGAATTGAGACAATGGAAGAGATGGCTGACAGGGTCATCCCGTCTATCCTGCAACCGGAAAGAGCGGACGGCTCGGTCGGAGCGACGTCAAACCCGGCAATCCATGCAGGAAGGGTGGTGGCAAGCAGGACCAGGAAAGCAGCGAATGGAGCTGTCGCATCGAAACCAGACAAGTTCGGAGACAAGATTGGCATTTGAGCAAGTCCGATTGGCTCTCCCTGGCGGATCACACGCGTTCCGGAAATGAAAGTCGATCTACACAATCCGGCGAGGGACATCTATCATTCACGAGGATGGCACGAAGTCTCCTCAGCATTCAAGCGTCCGGTCTCACCCGTCCAGTCAAAGCGGGCTGAGCGTCTGCTCTGATGTCATCGAACTTGGAGGAGTTCCGAAAGAATTAATATCGAAAATCACATTAGCTGCACTCACCGTGTCAGTGCGCGGATCTGTTCGTGCGAAACATCGCCTGCGATACGATGGGAAGGCCAACAACGGGTCTGACAGTGGCGTCTCGTCGTTGAATCGCTGTTACAGGGGGAATACACCTTCTGGGTTGTTTTTGAGGAACGAAGAATGAACCCGATCCGATGCATCGTGGAGTGATTGTGTGGACTTGTTCGAAGCTATCAAGGTCAGGAGAAGCGTGAGGAAATTCAAGCGCGATGCTGTATCGGAGGAGTCGTTGAAGAAAATCCTGAATGCAGCAAGGATGGCTCCCACAGCCGAGAATTTTCAGCCATGGAAGATCATCGTCGTCACCGACGAAGACGTGAAAAGGAAGTTGGTGCCTGCGTGCAATAACCAGAGGTTCGTAGCGGAGGCACCGATTGTCCTTGTCGCATGCGGTCTCCCCGACGAGGCGTATCCCATAATGGGCGGGTACATGAACAGCTACCCGGTCGATGTTGCGATCGTGCTCGACCATGTAATGTTGGCCGCAGCAGCAGAGGGGCTTGGAACGTGCTGGATCGGCTCGTTCAAGGAGGAGAAGGTGGCTGAGGCAACCGGAGTGCCGCCAGAGGCAAAAGTGGTTGCATTGACGCCTCTCGGCTATCCCGCCGAGGATTCGGAGAGGACAGACAGAAAGAACCTTACCGAGCTGGTTTCCTACAACAAGTATTGAGCAGCATGATCTCGAAGTATCCTATGCTGTGTCAGAACCTCCCGAGTCTAGCTTCCGAATAAGTTTTATCTTAGTAGTTCTCATTTGAATCCTTGAGAATCCCCAAGGGCATCAAGGACAGCGCGACCAGTCAATCGGCAATCGATTTCGCGATTGTCAGGACCTTGAGGGTTTGGACACCAAAGAAGTAAAATACGGCTATAAACTATCGTTAAGAGGGAAGACATGAACATGAAATGCGAGACCTCTATCGCTGCGACAAAGGCCGACAGGACTCTGGACGCAATCGGGCTCTACTGCCCAGTACCGATACTGAGAACTAGGGAAGAGATAGAAGAGCTTGAGAAGGGGCAGGTATTGGAGGTCCTTGCGGATGACCCGGCCGCCGAGGAGGATATCGTCCGTTGGGCCAAGAGGACCGGGAACGAGGTACTGTCGATAGAGAAGAAGGAAGGAAGACTGAGGATTCTTGTGAAGAAAGGATAGGAGTGATTTGAATGGCTGAGAGAAAGAAGATACTGTATGTGCAGACATCTGGAACTGACCATCCCGAGAGGCTGTACGCGCCCTTCATACTCGCGACGACCGCGGCGGCGATGGACATCGATGCAACGATATACTTCCTCATCACGGGAGTGAGCGGAGTCAAAAAGGGGGAAGCTGAGAAGATCAAGATCGGATCGTTCCCGTCTTTGAAGGAGGTCATGGACCAGGCGAACAAGGCTGGCGTGAAGATGTACGTTTGCGACCAGAGCACGCAGCTGTTGGGACTTTCCAGGGGAGATTTCGTCAGCTATGCAAAGGTTGTTGGAGCCGCGACCCTGAACGATCTCGCTTTGGAGGCCGACTCGATAGTCTCATTCTAGCGGGGATCCGATTGAAAACGGTGTATATGGACTACGCGAGTGCCTCACCGGTCGACCCAAGGGTTTCAGAGGCAATGCTTCCGTTCGTCTCGGAGAGACCGGGCAATCCTTCGAGCATACACTTTGCGGGTGCCGAAGCCAGAGAAGCTGTGGAATTTGCGAGGCGACAGGTCGCCGAATTGATCAACGCAGAGAATCCGGGAGAGATAGTCTTCACATCTGGCGCGACGGAATCGATAAACATGGCCATAAAAGGCGTCGCCTTCCGGAACGCTGACAAGGGCAAGCGTTTGATTACGACGACGATCGAGCACATGTCGGTACTCAACACAGTGAAGTTGCTCACGACCCGCGGCTTTGACGCGACACTTGTCCCAGTGGATGGCTTTGGGTTCGTCGATCCGGCCAGGGTAGATGAAGCCATCACGAAGGATACGACTTTGATATCTGTCTCGTACGCAAACGGCGAGGTCGGCTCGGTGCAGCCGATCAAAGATATCGGAAAGATCGCGAGAGAGCACGGCGCCTACCTGCACGTGGATGGAGTGGCGGCCGTCGGGAGGACACCAGTCGATGTCAGGGTCGATAGCATCGACCTGATGTCGATATCATCAAACGACATTTGCGGTCCGAAGGGCGTCGGAGCACTCTACGTCAAGAAAGGAGTGAAGATAGAACCCCTGATCCATGGAGGAGGTCAGGAAAGGGGACTGCGTTCCGGCTCGGAGAACGTCCCCGGGATAGTCGGCTTTGGAAAAGCGGCTGAAATGGCCGGGAAGGAAATGTCGGGGGAAATCGCCAGGCTCAAGAAGTTCAGGGATAGAATGATAAGGGAAATCGGGTCGGGAACGAAGGGTGCCCATCTCAATGGACACCCGGAGAAGAGGCTGGCGAACAACGTGAACTTCAGATTCGACTATATAGAAGGGGAAGCTCTGATACTTCGACTGAACGACATGGGGATCGCGGCGGCAACGAGTTCTGCCTGTACTTCCAAGACCCTCGAACCGTCGCACGTCCTCAGGGGAATGGGTGTTCCGCCGGAGGAAGCTCAAGGGACCCTACTTCTTACGATGGGAAGATGGACGAGCGACGAAGATGTGAACTACGTTTTGGAGAACGTGCCGGGGATCGTGGACCTGCTGCGGAAGATGTCCCCGCTCAACCCGGAAACGGAGGCATGAGAATGTATACGGACAGATGTATGGACCACTTCAGGAATCCGAGGAATGTCGGAACGATAAAGAATCCCGATGGCGTAGGACGCGTCGGCAACCCCGTATGCGGGGACATGATGGAAATCCAGATAAAGGTCAAGGACGAAGTAATCACCGACATAAAGTTCAGGACCTTCGGCTGCGGAGCTGCGATAGCTACGAGCAGCATGATAACCGAACTTGCAAAAGGGAAGACAATCGAAGAAGCGCTCAAGATCACGAGAGGCGATGTGGCAGACGCATTGGAAGGGCTCCCGCCGATCAAGATGCACTGTTCGAATCTCGCTGCCGATGCCCTGCATTCCGCGATTCAGGATTATTACAAGAAGAAGGGAATCAAAATCGAGCCTCTCAGGAAGAAAGAGGCGGATGAGCACGAGCATGCGGCCGGAATCTGACCGCCGTGCAAACAGGCTGATCTCCGAGAAGAGCCCGTACTTGCTGCAGCACGCGCACAACCCCGTCGATTGGTTTCCATGGGGAGAAGAGGCCTTCGGTAGGGCCAAGGTCGAGGATAAGCCGATCTTTCTTTCGATAGGATACTCGGCCTGCCACTGGTGTCACGTAATGGAAAGGGAGTCCTTTGAGGATCCCGAAATCGCGAGGTTGCTGAATGAGACGTTCGTCTGCGTCAAGGTCGATAGGGAAGAGAGGCCTGACGTCGACGACATATACATGACAGCCTGTCAGATGATGACCGGCGGGGGTGGATGGCCCCTGACTATCATGATGACACACGATCGGAAGCCATTCTTCGCCGCCACGTATGTTCCCAAAGAGAGCATGTACGGACGAATCGGAATGAGGGAACTCATTCTCAGTGTCGAGAAGGTGTGGAAGGACGAGAGGAACAGGGTGAACGAGATCGCGGATCGAGTTCTCGAAGCGCTGTTCGAATCCCCTGGCACTTCCACAAAAGAGACTACGGAGGATGTTCTTCGAAGCGGATTCGAAAGACTTCTCGATATCTACGACGAAGAGCACGGGGGATTCGGACCTGCCCCCAAGTTTCCCACGCCGTCGAGACTCATCTTCCTTCTGAGGTACTGGAAAAGGACAGGAGATGCGAGCGCGCTCAGCATGGCCGAGCGCTCTCTGCAGTCGATGAGACGGGGCGGAATCTGGGACCATATAGGATACGGCTTTCATCGGTACTCGGTCGACAAGGCCTGGATGGTGCCTCATTTCGAGAAGATGCTGTACGATCAAGCTTTGTTGTCGATGGCCTATGCGGAGGCATACTTGGCAACTGGAAAAGGAGAATATGCTGAGACGCTGAAAGACACAATATCGTACGTTCTCAGGGACATGTCTACACCGGACGGAGCGTTCATATCGGCGGAGGATGCCGACAGCGAAGGGATAGAAGGTAGATTCTATATTTGGAGCGGAGAGGAGACGGCCGACCTGCTTTCTGCGAGGGAAGCCGAAGTCTTTGCTCAAACATTCGCCCTCAATTGCACGCCTCAATCCGGCGCAAGAGGCGGAGAGACAGGCAGAAGGGGAAACCTGTTCATGCGCGGTTCCTACGACGAGATTTCCAGAGACATCGGGATAAGCGCGGCGGAGTTGAGGCATATCAATTCGAGCAGCTTGTCGAAACTGCTGAAGGCGAGGGAAAGGAGAATCCGACCGGACAAGGATGACATGGTTCTCACCGACTGGAACGGTCTCATGATTGCCGCACTTGCCAAGGCTGCTCAGGCCTTGAATGACTCGAATAATAGCAGAGCCGCGTCGGCAGCTGCGGATTTCATAATCGAGAACATGACTTCGCCTCAGGGAAGGCTCTTCCACAGATTTCGCGAAGGGAACGCTTCCGTCGATGGCTTCCTCGAGGATTACGCCTTCTTCGTCTGGGGTCTGGTAGAGCTCTATGAGGCGACCTTTGAACCAAAGTATCTGAAAGAAGCTCGGGATTTGACGAAGCTGATGATTGAGATATTCTGGGACGAACAGAGTGCGAGTTTCTTCAGCTCGTCCCGGGGCTCGGAAGTCCTGGTTAGGAGGAAGGACACTGTTGATGGCGCAACACCCTCTGGCAATTCTGTCGCGCTGTTCGATCTGCTTGTGCTCGGCCGCCTGACGGGCGACTCTGAGTTCGTGAGGACAGCCTCTCTGATGATGAGGAATGTGCCGGATATCCTCTGGTCGCATCTCGAGGCGCACACACACCTATTGATTGCGTTGGATGCCGCGTTCGGACCGACTCATGAAATCGTCATTGTGCAGAAAGCGAAGACCCAGGAGGCCATTGATATGATTGGAGAATTGCGAAAGAAATATCTGCCGAACCTGCTGATCGTCCTGAAAGACCTCGGATCGGACGATGGTCTCGACGACTTGATCGAAATCACGAGGGGCAAGGAGGCGGATAGCGAAGGCGCAACTGTCTACCTTTGTGCTGGAAACTCATGCAAGGCCCCGACAAAAGACATTGGGCGACTGATTCAGATGATTGAAGAAAGGCATCCGAACTGAGAATTCGAATGCTACACATCACTCTGGCCACCATTGTTTCCGAAATGCTTAACTAACTAACGATACGTCCTTACTCGCACACAACGAGGCGAGGTCGGCGTTCGGGCCGACGAGGGTCTCTTGAGGTGGTTGAACGAAGAAGTGGTGGATCACGGTTGCGGTCGTCCTTCTAGCTCTCTCGGGCGTCACGTACCTTATTCACTATCTCATCTTCGGGGACATCTTCCACATCGCGATATACTTTGTCGGCGACGTCGCATTCCTTTTCATCAGTGTATTGCTCGTGACCGTCGTCATTGAACGACTCCTGTCCGCAAGAGACAAACAGTCCTTGCTGAACAAGCTGAACATGGTGATTGGCGCGTTTTTCAGCGAGGTAGGCACACACCTTCTCAGGAAGATGTCGAACCTGGATCCGGCCGTGGAGGAGTTGAGAGGAAACCTAGTCATGAAAGGAGACTGGACTGACAAGGAGTTCGATAAGGCGATGGATGGAATGAAGAATCATCGATACGAAGTTGCAGTCCAGAGAAGCGACCTCAAAGACATCCGAGAGTTCCTCACGAAGAAGAGGGAGTTCCTGCTGGGCCTGCTCGAGAATCCGAACCTCCTCGAGCACGAAAGCTTCACGGAACTCCTTTGGGCTGTTTTTCATTTCGCAGAGGAACTCGACGCGAGGACGGATCTTCTGACCATACCGCAATCCGATCTCGAACACCTGACGAACGATGCAAAGCGGGCGTATTCGCTTCTTGCGAGAGAGTGGCTCAGCCACCTGAGGCATCTGAAGAACAACTACCCCTATCTGTTCTCCCTCGCGGCTAGGACCAATCCCTTCAATCCGAGCGCTGTGCCCGAAGTAAGCGGTCCTTGAAGGTATCCGGCTCTGGAGGAATAATCGATCCGAAGCCCTCGCAGAGAAACGGAGTCCGACTATTCTCTCGCGACCTTCTCTTTGCGATCGCCTTTGGACGGACCACCCATCTGTCCTGCGTCGACATAAGCGACATGGAATCTGCGCTGGAATCTCCTGAACGCGAAGAGCACGGGTTTTCCCAGCGCTAGCGCGAAGGCCGCGTTTCCAATTGAGTGAATGATTCCGAACGGGAGTCCCAGGGAGAAGACAGCGAGGAACTTCGTCGGATCGAGGCCGTAGAGCCAAATCCAACTTGAGAAGTCCATGATAGTATTGTATACCATTCCAAGAATCACTCCGAGGACGGCGATTCCGAGCGGTCCGATTTCCGGCTTCCTTCTGCCGATATACCCAGAAAGGAGGCCAACTAGCCCCCAACCTGCCATTTGCCAGACGGTCCACGGCCCCTGACCGAGGAACATATTCGAGACGGCGGCGGTCATGCTCCCGACCATGACGCCTGAAAGAGGTCCGAACACGATGCCGGTTGCTATTATCAGGAAGGTGCAAGGCTGGATGTTCGGCAAGGCAGCGAAGGGAATCCGGGCTGCCGCGGTAATCGCGGCGAGGATTCCCACCAACGCGACCTCCTTCGAGGACATCGCCGTCTCTTCGAACCTGGCGAATAGCAGGATCACGAGGAACAGCACGAGGAAGAACGCGAGAATGGTTGCGTAGTCGACAAGACTGCCTCTTGCGAAAAGGGACAGCAGAATGAACACCGAGAGGGTGATGACAGCGCCCATTACAGGTATGATCGTCTTCTTCGAGACTGACATGTCAGGTACCTCCGGTGGCAGCGCTCTCCAACGCGAGAAACATCATGTGGTCGACGGATGATTCGGACAATCGCCCTTCCTCAAGGCGGAGGACGCGTGTCGCGTTCTCGGCTATGAACCGATAATCGTGCGTGACCAATAGGGTCGTCATGCCCTGCCGCCTGAGATCCTCGAGTACTGAACCGAGCTTTCTCTTGCTCCAATAGTCGAGGCCTCTTGTCGGTTCGTCAAGCACGAGTATCTTCGGACGTCCGACGAGGACCGTGGCCAATGCGGCCCGCTCCCTCTGCCCGCAACTCAGATCGCGCGGGAATGTCTCCCTGAAACCTTCGAGGTCCAGCTCGGAGAGCGTCCATTCAATCCGGTCGTTCCACTCTCTCTCATCGACGCCCAGGTTCAACAGCGTAAACTCCAGTTCCTTCTGAAGCGTCTCTTCGAACAAGTAATCGTTAGGGTTCTGGCCCAAGTACCCGATCTCTCGCGACAATGCAGCAGTCGTGACCGACTGAACGTCCTTTCCGAGCACGGTGACGCTCCCCGATTGCGGTCTCAGCAACCCGTTCAGCTGCCTGATGAGTGTCGATTTGCCGCTTCCGTTTGCGCCGGTGATTGCCACGAGCTCCCCTTCCGCGAGGTCCAGATCGGCTCCGTCAAGCACCGACACCTCGTCGTACGAGAAGTGCACGTTCCTGGCGGAAAGCAGGAGCTCTCCCTCCCCAGTAGTCGAGCTGAGAGTCCTTGAGATTCCTCCTATAAGCCCATGCTCCTTCAGAGAGGGGACAATGTCGATCTTCGGCCCATCCGCTATGATCCTACCATTGTCCATCAGTATCACCCGGTCAGCATAACGCAGGCATCGCTCCAGCCTATGCTCTACCAGGATCACTCCTATCTTGAGTTCAGTGTTGACCTTTGTCAGGAAATCGAGAAAAAGGGCCGCGTTCTCGGCGTCAAGCTGAGATGTCGGTTCGTCGAGAATCAGGTACTTCGGATTCATAGCCAGCACTGAGCCGAGGGCTACTTTCTGCTTCTCGCCCCCAGACAGCTCCGGAATGAAACGATGAAAGAATCTCCTGAGGTCGAAGTAGTCTGCATATCTCAGCACACGTTCCTTCATCTCCGGAACCGGGACTCCCAAGTTCTCCAATCCGAACGCCATCTCGTTCTCGACGTTCGTCATCACAAGCTGATTCTCGGGGTCTTGGAACACCATTCCAATCAGGTCCGCGCATCTTGACGGCGGAGTCTTACGGGTGTCTCGCCCGTCGACGAACACCCTTCCTGACAGAATCCCTCCATAGAAGTGGGGAATGAGACCGTTCAGTACTCGGCACAACGTCGATTTCCCGCATCCGGATTTGCCCACCACGAGTACGAACTCGCCTTCCTCTACCTGTGTAGAAACGTCCTCTAATACCGGGCGATTGGATCCTGCGTAGGTGAAAGTCAAGGATTCGACAGTAATCATTCAGGACCCCCGACAAGTATTGGAGAGAGGAGCACCACGTAGGCGAAGAGAACGATTGCATCGCCGAGGTCATATTCAAAGCCAGCACCGTTCAGATAGTCCGCATTTCCGTACCCGAAGACGAAGAGGACTATCCCGACGACGATGGAGATTATGAAGAAGGTGATCATCCACTTCTGTCCCCGGGCCAACTTCGATTCGGAATAGTTGGTCCTCCTCCCTGCGCCGAAGCCTCTGGTCTCCATCGCCTCGGCTATGGCGATTGACCTGTCAAGTGAATTGAAAAGCAACGGCATTACGACGTTGGCTCTCGCCCTGAGCTTCCTAAAGAATCCACCACTATCGAATTCGACGCCTCTCGCACGCATCGAGTCCATGATGTTCCTCGAATCTGCTGCGATCGTGGGATACATCCGCGTAGAGAGAGACAATGCCGTCATCGTCTTGTACCCGACCCTCGACATCGTTCTCAATGCTTCATCTGGATGAATAGCGAAAGAGAGGAGCGCGAAGGCGGATACGGCCAAGAAGAGACGCAGACACATGCTGATGGAGAATAGTATCGACTCGCTCGTTACAGCAATCGGTCCGAGCATGAACAGGACATTGTCTCCGCTTGAAAGCAGCACGTTGAAAAGAACGACAAAAACGGCCACGAAGGCTGCGTACCTCAATAAGCTCCAAGTGGATCTGAGAGTGTGAGCCACCGCAGCGACCATCAAGACGAAGGCAAGCAGGACCGAGAGATACAGAATGTCGGACAGCAGGATCGATGAGATGAACACCGCGAGAACGAATACTATCTTCGGTCTGGCGTCGAGCCGGTGGATTCTCGATGACGTGTTCTTGTAGGGGAAGAGCATGAGATCTACCGCGGCAGGTCCGAAACGTCTGCGAACACCCAGGTCACGATGTCACCGTTCTCCATCTCGAACAAGTCGCAAGCCTGCATGGCATACTGATCGTTCACGTAGTACTGCCATCCCCGTCCTGGCTTCTCATTCAGAACTCCGTCAATCGACTCCACGAGAGTTCCCATGCCGACATAGTGCTTCGTCGAGACTTCGAAAGCACCGATTTCAGCGCACCTTTCCAGAAGATCGAGGACAGTCAATCCAGAGGTGACATTGTTGAATATCCACATGGTATGACCCTCGTTCGAATGGGTCTCGACAGACCACGCACCCCCTTCCTTCGTCCACGCTGTCAGATTTCCGGGGTTGACCGACCCTCCCGATCCCTTGAAATCGATGACGAGGGAGGAGACACGTGACTCGTCCCCACCCTCTCCCCCGGAGAGACAGCCCGACAGCGTCACCGCTGCAAATACAGTCATGGCGATGACCAGCCAGACCAATCCCCCCAATCTCATCTCTTTCCTACCCCCGTCTCCTCCGCCAGATATAGTTGATGATGACGAGTATCGGTATTGTTAGGGCCAACGCGATGACGGCGCTCAGGACGAAAGGGTCCATTCCAGTGTCTTCCGTCTCGCTCAACGAAATGGCATAGACGTGACCATTGTCCGACGTCACGTAAAGCGTGTCGTCCGATATCGTCGGAGAGCACATCGAGTACTGTTCCGGTTCGAGGGCATAGGACCAGACTACCGCCCCTGTCAAGTCGACAGCGACCAAACGACTCTGCTCTTCGGCGGTAACCGCATAGATCGTGTCATTGGCTACGGACGGTGAACCGGTGATTGGAGCCCCAAGATCCGTCTTCCATTGTACCTGCCCACTCAGCGAGACCATCGTCAATCCGTCTCTGGAAGAGACAATGATGCCGCTATCGGTCTCGGCGGCAGAGCTCGAAGTAGCATTGACGTCTACTCTCCAGATTTCCTCACCGTCGTACGCGGCTGCAACCACACCACCATCGACCGCGACTATACCTTCGTAGGTCGAGTACGTCACCACAACTTCATCCTCAAGGAGCAATGGAGCGGAACGCACTTTCCCTCCAACTGTTAGGTTCCATATCTCGCCCGTCCCATTGGCTGCGACCGCGTGCAACTTTCCTTCCTCGGAGCCTATATAGATCACACCATCGCGCGCGGACGGGGACGAGAAGTAGATTGAGGACGACAGCTGTGTAGACCAAAGAACCGACCCATTCTCGGCGAACGAGTACAGCTTCCCGTCTCCACCTCCGACGATGATCTGGTTCCTGTAGAGTATTGGAGACGATGTCACTCCGTTGGCTGACGAGCCAATGGCGGCATCCCATTGCGGCATCCCGTTTTCCGCATTGAATGCGTAGACTACCCCGTTCGTGGATGGAATGACAACGATGCCCCCAGCTATCAGGGGAGAGGCAATCTCGAACATCGCTCCCTCGATCGTTGCATTCCACACCTCGTCTCCTGTTCGATCCAGACACGAGAGAATGGGAGGAGACTCATATATCATGTCAGTCCAATTGTAGATCCCGGAGGTTAGAACGAACAGTCGATCGCCTGCAGCGACGACAGAGGAAGAGATGGGCCCGTTCCCAAGATCTCTATTCCATTCAAGGTCGACCGTCCCAGAGAATCCGATCTGTGAAGCTCCAGTGCTTAGGAGGTCATGTCTCATGCTGGTCCAAGGATACTTGTGATCAGGGGTCGCGATGGGTGACTGCGATGTGAAGTCAGCTCTGTCCATGACATAGCTCCAGCCTATTGCCGCGATATCCTGCGCCGGAGTTGATGACGGTCCTTCTGATGCAACATCCCACTCTTCACCTATGGAATCCCATATCCAGAAATGCCACCATTCGTTCGGCCAGTCCCCCATCACTCCTTCGATGCCATTCACGAATACTCCGTACGCTGACTCGGAGTAATCGAGATCCAATCCGAGTTGTTCAGCGGCCTTCACCGTAACGTTGAATGCGTTCATGCTTTCCTGACCGTAGACCGTCGTCCATAGAACCTTGCCGTTCCCGTAATCGACCAATACCATGCAACCCTCTGGCTCGGCATCCGCAGCTGAGGCAGAGACCGCGAGGGACGCGACAACGATCATCAGCAGCGTCGAGATAGCTAAGATCTTCATGAATTCTCCTCCGTTTCATGCATCCTGGCATGCTTTATGTTGGATGTATCATCCAACTATAATGGCTAAATGATGTCGCTGTATATAGTCCTTTCTCGACTCAATCACCGAAGAATCCTTCAGTATCTAGATTAAGAAATCAGCTCGTTAGCGCAGGACTTACGTTGACAAAACATTCACAGGAGATCGAGCGCAGCTGCGAGCGCTCCCTCTTCTGCAGTATCCCTTGATGCGGCGCTCCCGACGATTATGACATCGCCTTCTCTCAGGTCGAAAATATCCCTTATCGATGATGCCAGATCAGGGTCCTCTTTATCTAGGTCATAGTTTGTGGGCACCACAAGCCTTCCGCCACTGACAACGATCGTCGTGGCTCCTTCTGCTCCCGCCTTTATCGCCGCATCTCGCTGTTCTATACCAGATCCGACCATTTCGGTTCGGCCTCTCACGAGGACTGCGACATTGCAGATTCCAAGAGATATGCCGGATGATCTCATGTCACTCACCTGGATGGGCAACCTCGAAAGGAACTCTAGGCCCGTGTTCGTAATCCTAGCACCCGTCTGCTTGACACTGACAAGTCCCTTCTCCCGCATCCAGTCGAGAATCGTCCGCATGCTACCCTCGCCCACACCGACGAGTACAGCAAGTTGCTTCCTCCCTCTGCGCTTTCTGTCTGAAAGGATGCGAAGGACCCTGTACACATGATAATCGGCGAAACGGTGTAAAGGGCCGTATTTTGGGAGATTGACGAGCTTCATCCGCTAGAATACCGTTATCTCGCCATTTACTATTTTGCCTGTAATCAATCCGATGTTCTCCAACCAGTAGTCCACGATCCGTTCTGAATCGGTCTTCAACTTGGAGAATTTCGCGTTCTTGGCGGTTATCAGCTGTACGCTTGCGGTCTGGGGATCGTTGATGGGTCTACCTATCTGCGACAGAATCCTGACTCTCGCCTCGAGGATATCTCCACCGGCCTCGGCGGCAATCTCCTCGGCTATTGTCTTCGCAAGAATGTTGTAGAGCTTTCCGACATGCGTCACCGGGTTCTTACCAGCCGCGGCTTCCATGCTCATCGGTCTGAACGGAGTGATGAGTCCATTCACCCTATTCCCCCTTCCGACGGATCCATCGTCCCCGTTCTCCATCGACAGACCAGTGACCGTTAGATAGTATATTCCGTCCTTGTAATTGTCGGCGGTATTGACAAAAACGTCGACATCAAGATCCGTGAATTTCACGGCATAGTCCGTAATCAGACTCCTCATCTCAGCGATCGCACTCTGATAATGATCGGGGTCCTCAATGTACCTGTCGACCATCGCACAGGCGACCGTGAGCGACAGCTTGTCTCCGACGCGAGATGCCATGACTTTTACGTCCTCTCCCGTCTCTTTCAGCTTCCTCTTCATTTCACCGTTGACATATTTCTCTGTCTCGAGCGTGACTTTCTCAGTCTCGCTAAGAGGCGCATATCCCACACCGAAGGACGTATCGTTCGCGAGAAGCTTCCTCGTCTCGTAAACTGCGCTGAGATCGACACTGCCCTTGCCAATCTTGCAGTCCAGCGAGACATCCGTTCCGACGTCCAGATTCGGGAAATGGACTCGAAGGTAGTCAGAGGCCGCCCTGATCGCGGTGGATCTGAAGGGTAGTCTCTCTCCATTCACCTCGGTAGTCGCGCGACCGACGAGCAGAATGTATATCGGTTCCAGCATGACTCCTCCGCCGAACTTGGGAGAGGATTGACCACCGACAATCTGCGTCTCGTCGGTGTTGTGGTGGAGGATCCTGCCATACCTTTCGATATACATCTGGCTGAGGGCTCTGCTGACGGATTCCGACAGTCCGTCGGCAATGCTGTCAGGATGCCCTATGCCCTTTCTCTCCACAAGCTCTACTCTCTGCTTGTTGACCGGGATGTGGTCGACCTGCTCAACGAAAATATTCTTGACCATGACATGTCACCATTCTAGACGACTGATGTTCTGTAACTCGCCCGCATCATACGTGCTCTTTCAATCCAGATGCTCCGCAACGCGGCCTTAGAACCGTTGTTAACGATTTCCTGCATAAATAGCTGATTGACACAATTATTCATATAGGAATATGACAATCATCGGATTGTGAAGTTCCCGGATGTCTCCGAGATCAAACGTCTCAGGAAGTCGATCGACCTGACACAAGTCGAACTGGCGAACCTGTCAGGAGTTAGCCAATCGACCATCGCCAAGATCGAACGCGGAGGAATGAGCGGAAGTTACGAATCCATAATCAGTATCTTCAGGGTCCTTCAAGACGAGGTGGGGAAGCACAGGCAAGGGATGAAGGCCATTGACGTTGCGTCCAGAGAAGTTGTGTCGGTCCAGGTCAACGAGAAGGTGAAGCGCATATCGGAGATAATGAGGGAGACAGGCTATTCTCAGCTTCCAGTCTTCGAGGGACCTCATCCAGTCGGGAGCGTGAGCGAATACGGAGTGCTTATGCTCCTCAAAGATGGGACAAGAATGGAGGACCTTGCAGAGAAAGATGCTGGGTCCATCATGGACGAAATGTTCCCAGTGGTCAGCGAACAGACGCCGATCGAAACGGTCACCTCTCTACTGTCTAACTCGCACGCGGTGCTGACCGCAAGAAGAGGGGAGATTACTGGCATTATTACAAGCTCGGACGTGCTCAAGCTGATATGATCAGTGAAGCCGGCTCGCGGCATCGAAGGCGGTATCGTACAGAGCCACTATGTTCTCAGGGGGTGTGTCCGGTTGTATATTATGCGCTGGTGCAACTATCCACCCACCACCAGGCGCGAGTATCTCCACGGTCTTGGCGACCGATTTCTCAACGTCCTTCCTTGATCCGAAGGGCAGCAGTTTCTGCTCGTCTATCCCACCGTGGAAGCATATGCGCCGTCCGAACTCCGATTTCAGAGTCTTCGGATCCATGTTCTTCGCCAGAGGTTGTATCGGGTTGAGGATGTCTATTCCGATATCGACTAGGTCATTCAAATACGAATAAACGGACCCGCAAGAGTGATAGAACACCTTCGCACC
>JAJRAH010000076.1 GCA_028679985.1 Methanomassiliicoccales archaeon | reverse complement strand
TTCTTCCTGCCTTCGAGTATGACTCTCTTCAGCATCTGATACGCAATGCTCTTCCTCCTGTGACTCGGGTGCACGCCGAAGCTCTCCACCCAGACCATCTTCGGCACATTGAACACGTGCTCTACCATCTGAGCGAACACGAAGCCGACTACGATGTCGTCCTCCTTCGCCGCGAAACTGAGGCCCGATTCGCGGTAGTGGTCGAAGGACAGCTTGGAAGTCGCGCCGAGCTGGTCGAGAAGATCGGGGGATAGTTCCTCCCACTTGGTCGTCATCGACGGTTCCAGACACTCGCGCATGCAGAATAACTCGAGCGCTCTCAAAGCGTTGCGGTCATTCTCTGCCAGCGGGACGATCTGTATCATCACATCTCCTCCGGGGTGCCGAGACCCATGGACCTCAGGCAGTTCCTCAGGACCCACATAGAGGATTCGACCAGCCCCAGTCTGGCGTCCCTGGCATCGCCTGCCTTGAGCACCGGCACATAGGTGTAGAACTGGTTGAAAGATGAAGCGAGCTCGTGCGCATAGGAGGGCATGACATGGATCCTTCTCTTCTCACCGCACTCCCTGACGACGCCAGGGAAGCGAGCCAGCACGCGGACGAGCTTCTTCTCGTATGGATCCGTCAGGAGGGAAGGAACAACCTTCGGCTCATACGCGCCGGCCTTCCTGAGTATGCTGCACGCTCGAGCATGAGCGTACTGGACGAACGGAGCGCTGTTGCCCTCGAAGTTCAGAGCTTCCTCCCAGCGGAACACGATCGGCTTCTCCGCTTGAACGCGGATTATATTGTAGCGAATCGAGCCCCTTCCGATTGCCCTAGCAATGACTCGCATCTCTTCCTCGGTCAAATCGGTCCTCCGCTTCTTGACCTCCCCCAGTGCCCTCTCCTCGGCCTCCTCGATCAGATCGTCGAGCGTGACGACCGTCCCCTTCCTCGTCGACATCCTGCCCTCGGGAAGCGAGACGAACGAATAGAAGACGTTCTCCGGGACCTTCTCGACCCCGAGGATCTTCAATGCGCTGGCCAGATGAATCATCCCGAGCTTCTGATCCTCCCCGAGAATGTTGATCAGGCAGTCGGCCCGCCTGAACTTGTCAATGTGATATGCCATGTCTCTCGTGGTGTAGAGGGTGGTGCCGTCGCTACGGGTGAAGAAGAACTTCGTGTCCCGTCCATGGACCCCGAACTCGGCGAGGTCGAGGTAGAATGCCCCTTCCTCCTCCACACAGTACCTGGTTCCTTTGAGACGCTCCACCACGTCCTTCGCGCTGCCGTCAAGTATGAACTGCGACTCCCAGATGAAATCGTCCAGTTCGACGCCGACGGCCTCAAGACTCTCCACGATGCCATCAAGCATCGTCTGAGCGGTTCGGCGGACCTTCTCGATGACTTCTCTATCTCCCGCTTCGAACTTCCTCAACATGTCGGCGATCTCTTCACCCACCTCGGGGTCACTTTCCATCAGCTCATTCGCTTTTCGATAGTAGCCGACGAGCCTGTGATCCGCTTTGCCCCGCTCGGCCTGGGGGACGTCCGATGGTGGTATGTGTTCAATGCCCCATGCCAAAAGTACGACCTGCTTGCCGACGTCGTTCACGTAGTACTCGGTCGTAACCTCATATCCGGAGAGCCTGAGACATCTGGCCAGTGTGTCGCCGATCAGCGGGTTCCTCGCCCTGCCGATGTGTATCGGTCCGGTCGGATTCACCGAGGTGTGCTCGAGCAGTATAGAGGTCCCCTGCGACGGCCAGCACCCGTACGCATCCTTTGACGTCAAGATCTCCTTGAGCGTGAGGTCTACGAGCGTCATCTCGTTGAACCTGAAGTTCAGATATCCCTTGTCATTCCAGACCTCGCTGACCAGGTCAAGCTTGGGGATATGCGAGGCGAGATCGGATGCGATCGCGACCGGGGACTTCCTCAGAGCCTTTGCGAACTGGAAGCAGGGGAGGGCGAAATCGGCGATATCGGCGGGGGGCAGCTCGATCTCGAACCGCTGGTCGACACCCATCGCCTTCAGGCCGAGCCCGATCGCATTCTCGACCTCCTTTCTGAAGGGCTCGATCGGATCCATCTCATCCACCAGTCCTGAATCGCAATATCGCGGCAATCCCTCCGAAAGCCGTCATCAGCATCTCCCCCTCTTCCGAATCCGTCGATATGAGTTCCACCTCGGTCCCCATCCTCTCCGAGACCTCGTAGAACTCGTCGATGACATCAACATCTGACTTTATCTCCGCTTCCGACCCGCACTTCGGGCACTTCACTCCCTCAACGGTCTTCCCGACCGTAATCATTCCGTTCCAGCCGCAGCTGCCGCACTCGGCGGAGACCCTGTGCTTCTTCAAGCCCTCCGAGAGCAGAAGGACACCGACGGCACCGAGCTCGAGGTTCCTGCGCACCTCTTCTTCGCCGTACGCGGACAGACCGCCGTCAGGCTTCCTTATCTCTTCGAGGAGACGCTGCATGAACCGCTTCTCGCGCATGAGGTCCATATCCTCAAGCTTCTCCTTCGCCTTCTCGACCAGTTCCCTCAAGCCGTACTCGTCCGTGTAGCCGGTATCGAAGGTTCCTACGACCTTCTTCTGCAGTTCGTGATGGAGATACTCGGTCTCGTTGAAGTAGTCCTTTGTCGGGCCCGGACCTCCGATCAGAATCCCCTTGAGATCCTTTGCTGTGAGAAACGCACCAGTAGCAGTGTCGGCGACCTTCGTGAAGAATTCGTGTGCGGCGATCTCTATCAGCCTCTCGAACCTCAGCGCAGACTGTCCTCCCATTCTGTGCTTGCTGGGAACCAGGGACTGAATGTTCTTTATGATCTGCACCCTCTTCCCTTTCAGCAGGCCGAGCGTCGCCTCGCTCCGATCTATCACTATCAGGCCGTAAGACCTCTTCTCCTCCAGCATGTCCAAGAGGGGTTCAAGGTAGAACTGCGAGTCGCAGCGATAGAGGAATGTCGTGATGGGCTCGGGCGGCTCCAAGACGTACTGGACCATCCGTGTCTGATCGCCGACCTTCGGCACCTCCCCGACGAAGAACACGACGCCGTTCGCCGGCGGGTGCTTGTAGTACTTCAGCCTAGAGAGAATCGATTGGATTGCACCCATGACTGCCTTGCGGGTGCTCTGAGACTTGATGTTAGAGGATTGAGAGTACTCGCCCCTGAGGTAGGACGCCGCGTCCGATATCTGCTTGTTTGGAGGGACGTAGACGGAAATCAGCTCCGTTCCGCGGCCGTGAAGCTCTCTTATCTCTTCCAAAGCCCTCTTGAAATCGTACTTCTGCTTGTCGCTTAGCTTCTCGCCCAACTGAGCGGCTGATTCCATCAAACATACAACCTAGGAATTTTTTATACGCCAAAAGGGATTACTGTAATAAAGCTGTTGGTGCGTGCATGGACAAGATCGTCATCTCCCTTGGAGGCTCGGTTCTCGTCCCGGACGAAGGAGACGCGAAGTACCTGAGGAAACTCGCGTGGTTGTTGATCGAGATGTCTAAGGAGTTCCAGATATACATCGTATGTGGCGGAGGAAGGATCGCACGATACTACATCTCGACAGGGAGAGAACTCGATTTCAGAAAGGAGGAACTCGATAACCTCGGAATCGCCGTGACGAGGTTGAACGCAACGATGCTGTTGCTCGCTCTCGGGGATGACGCCATGCCGGCGATGCCCCGAAGCGAGGAGGAGGCCGCGAGACTGATCGAGGATGGCGGCATCATCGTGATGGGCGGGACAACAACCGGTCACACGACCGACGCGGTGGCGGCCAGGGTTGCGGAGCTGATCAAGGCGAAGAGGATCGTGAATGCCACTTCCGTCGACGCAGCTTATTCCGCGGATCCGAAGGAGTTCCCCGATGCGAGACGATATGCCAGCATGACCCTGAAGCAGCTCTACGACCTTGTCGACAAGGGCGTTCATGAAGCCGGCCCGTCGACAGTGTTCGACCGACTGGGGGCCGAGATAGCGTTGAGGGCCGGGATACCGATATATATAATCAACGGCCGGGACCTTGACGAAATGGAGAACGCCATAATAGGAAAGGACATCAAGGGTACGATAGTGAAGGGCTGATCGGCGGCGATGCGCTACCATTATGACTGAAAAGGACGTTAGTGTCCATTGAGGGTGGGACTAGATGGCTAGATTTGAAAGGAACGCTCAGAGCCGATTTCGTCACGGCAAGCTTCCTGGACCGAGGGTCCCGAGCGGCCTGATCCTCGGCGTCTTCCTAGCGGTGATCGGAGGCGCGCTCATAGTCGTGAGCACATACTTCCCCTGGGTTCAGCTCGTCGGACATGTACCGGTCGTGAATCTGAAGATACTCGACGTTGTAGATGCCAACGGGACTTACCAGGTGATGTACCTCATCCCCTTCTCAGGAATCCTGGTCGCACTCTTCTCCGTGATGGCCGTGTTCGGCGGCACGAGAGGTTGGGGGCCCACATGGCTTTGGCCGACCACCACGATCGTCTGCATGATGCTATCAACGATCGCCGTAATTCTGTCACTTGCCCTATTGAACAATGATTACATGGCTGCGACGGCGGAAGAGGCGAAATTCGGATCGGCGGCCTTCGTCGCTGCGTTCGGCCTTGTGCTCGTCGTGGCGGGAAGCGTGATCATGATGCTCGGTCACAAGGCTCATTGGGAGAGCAGACAGATCATCAAATCGTCAAGGATGAAGCCCCCGGCGCTCACGAAGACGCGCGTCAAGCAACTTCCCCCTCAGGGGCCGAAGCTTCAGGAGAGATGCCCTAAGTGCAATTCACCCGTCGAGTCTGATTGGAGAACCTGCCCCATCTGCGGAGAGAAATTGTAGGCCCACAGACCCTAGAAATCGCTGTCGGCCAGATCTTCGCTGTCTATCGCTTCAAGACCGGCATCCTCGACAAGATGCCTCAAGAAGGTTGCACGCGAGCGCTTCATCGACTTCTTGTGTATGTATGCGCTCTTCACACCGCTGGTCCTTTCGACAGCCATGTGGATGTACTTGACGGCCGTCTGTTCGTCTGCCGTCTCGATGAAGTAGTTCGGAATCATGTGACCGAAGGAGACCTTCTTCGTCGCAACAACTTCTGAAAACCGGGGGGCGTAATGACCTCCGCCGATGCCGATCGCGACGGGGCATCGTATCTCATCGACGTTCAAGATGCTCGAAGCTATCGCTCTGGCGGCGTCTCTGTTCCCCCACATCGACTCGTCGCTTCCGATCTCTATGAACGTCGTCGGCTTCTCGAGGAACGGACCGTGATGCGTCACCTCAAAGGATACCTCGAAAGGAAGTCCGACGGCTTCGATCCTAAGTCTCCTAAGCAAACTGGTCATGAAGTGCGGGGATGATGGGACGAGTGTCTCATCTTTCCCGCCAAACTCAGCTTTCCCGTAATTACCCAGAGGATGGATTGTGAGAGTGTGGATTCCGGACGCGGCCTTGTGGCGGGAGAGGAAGAGGACCTCGTCGAATCGCATACCAGTGGTTTGCTCGATGCTCTTGTCCACGTCATCCGCGCCAAGGTGAAGCCGTTCGATTGTCACAATCGTATTTTCGTCCCGTCTCCAAACAGGACTGCCTTCGAACATTCCCGCTTCGGACCAAGCAGCCAACGACAGAAGGGCATCCCTGATCGCCACGCTAGCTTGGTCAACGACGCTGCATATGAGAAGCCTCATATTTCACCTTCGAGCCTGGCTGGTGGGAAACGCTTTCTTGCCTTCCGCTGAGCGTCTTGTCGGACTCCTACTCTCGCACGGCACGCCCGTCTGGCAGAGTCCGCACCCGTAGGGTTCAACCCCGTACAGCTCCTTCATAATCAACTTCTTGCCGTGAAAATGATTCCCGCACATCTCCTTGTCGTGACCTCGCTCGGTGATCGCACCGGCTGGACACCTCCTTGCGCACTCCATGCACCTCTTCCCCTGAAAGAAGAGACAATCGGCGTGGATGTCCGAGGCCCTCCCGGGCGAGCTGAGACGACGACCAACGACTACGCTACCGAGTCTGTGAGCCTTCCCTTTCCGAGTTATGAGCCCATCACTGAGACCGAAGGTTCCGAGACCCGCCGCAAAGGCAATATGACGCTGCGACCAGGTTGAGGCTAGTCCGACTCTATCATCTACGAGAACTCTAAACACATCGTCCTGCAGTTGCGGCGCGACGGCAAGATACCCTTCATTCTCGAGGATCTTGACGATATGCGCTTGAACTCCAAGATTGAATATCTCCCCGTAACAGCGCGTGTGGGCCCAGCGCCTTGACGGAATGCCAGTCATACTGGCGTTCTCCCTTTTCGTCATACGCGAGATCGGCAGAACATATGATATGACTCCCACGTCTTCCACCGGCGGGGGATCCGCTCCCTTCCTCTCCGCGACTCTAGACATGATCTCGTGGGGGGTGAGATGGAATTCTCCTATTACCGCCTTGAGTTGGCGGAAGATCGAGTCGGCACCGGAGACAAACCCTACCAAGGGCTGGTCGAATATTGGAGTATCGTCGATTCCCTTCAACCGGTTGTCGGGACTCGAAAAGACGTGGTTCTTGATCTCCGAGACAATCCATCCCCTGAATTCTTCTTCCAGCAATTTCGGGTCCTCCTGCTCTCGAGTATTGAATACGATGGACGCCGAACATCTTCGATTCGACAGCGACATGAAATGATAGTAGATACAAGAAACTTGTCCTGCAACTAGGCTCTTGGGACGCATGGCCAGAGCAGAATTCGGGGTGAATCGACAAAGGATTTATGGTTCAGACCTCTATACCTCGGTTCAAGGAGGATTGAAGATGGCTAAGATGTCCAAGAATGTGATGGAGTTCATCAAGAGCGCGAGACCCGCTTTCGTAGCTACGGCATCAAAGAATGGCGTGCCAAACGTGGCACCGAAGGGGAGCCTCAACGTGATAGATGATGAGACGCTCCTTTTTGCCGATCTGATTCCGGGAAAGACCAGGAACAATATCGCTGAGAATCCGAACCTCGCGATCGCATTTGTAGATCCGAAGACAAGGGAGGGGTA
>JAJRAH010000010.1 GCA_028679985.1 Methanomassiliicoccales archaeon | reverse complement strand
CCCCATTGACTGGATGACTCGTGCGACCTTCAGTCTCTGATGAATATCCAGATACGAGGAAGGCTCGTCAAAGAAGTACACATCTGCATCCTTCATCACCGTGGCAGCTATGGCCGCCCTCTGCAACTCCCCTCCTGAGAGTTTGTCGAGATCTCTGTCGAGGACATCCATAAGGTCGAGCAGTTCCGCGGCCTCTTTGACGGTCATCCTGCCTGATATCTTTTGGAGAAGATCCCTTACGACGCCCTTGTATGCGGCTGGGATCTTGTCCACGTACTGCGGCTTCAGAGATACTCTGACGTGCTCGGTGTAGACCTTCTCAAGATAATCGTGCAGTTCCGTCCCGCTGAAACGGTCCAGCACTTCGTTCCGATCCGGCGGATTGTCATAGCGTCCGAGGTTCGGGACCTCGTCACCTGCCAGCAGTCTGAACGCTGTGGATTTCCCTATCCCGTTTGGACCAAGAATGCCTGTGACCAGTCCAGACTTGGGGACTGGAAGCCGGTAGAGTCGGAATCCGTTCAGACCGTACTGGTGCATGATCTCCCCCTCCAGCTCGTCGGGGAGACCTATGATCTTGATGGCTTCAAAGGGACACTTGTGAACGCATATGCCGCAGCCCGCACACAGCTCCTCCGATATCTCTGGCTTACTCTTCTCGCCGATCGCGATCACTTCGATTCCAGTTCGGACCTTTGGGCAGTACTTGATGCACTCCGTATTGCACTTCTTCGGCTGGCAACGGTCCTTCTGCAGTACTGCTATACGCATGGTCTACGCAATGAACAAGTTCGATAAAAATATGTTTGTTCTGGCAGGGAACAGTACGCTTGGGGTGGCCTTTTCCTCTTGGATCTAATCCTCTGCAGTCCAGCAACTACTAGAGTGCGCAGGACTCATCCGATTGTCCACGAGGTAGTGCGACTCTCGGTCGCGAAGAGCACGCATTTCACACAGCCTACCAGGAGGGGTCATTCTTTGAATGCTTTTACTTTCTCGGCCATCTCTGCCAGTCTCTTCTGCACGAGATCGTTTATCGTCCCTTTGTCGTACGTTCCGTCCTTCTTCCTCTCACCGGCCTTGAAACCGGTGAGGGCTTCAATGCCATCATTTATTGTCTTCACAGGATATATATGGAACCTGCCTTGCCTTATCGCGTCCACTACATCCTCTCTGAGCATGAGGTTCTGGACGTTGCTCTCCGGTATGACGCATCCCTGATTACCCGTCAACCCTTTGGACTTGCAGACGTCGAAGAACCCCTCGATCTTCTCGTTCACTCCTCCGATTGCCTGGACCTCACCCTTCTGGTTGACGGACCCCGTGACCGCGAGATACTGTCTGATCGACCTTCCCGAAAGAGCAGATAGCAAGGCGTAGAGTTCGGTGCTTGAAGCGCTGTCCCCGTCAACGCCGCTGTAGCTCTGCTCGAACACCAACCTTGCCGTCAGACCAAGCGGATGATCCTGGGCGTATCTGTCGTTCAAGTATCCGCTGAGGATAAGCACGCCCTTTGTGTGCGTCGGTCCCCCCATTTGGGCCTGCCGCTCGATATCGATTATGCCCTCCTTCCCTACGGCGATGCTCGCCGTGATTCTGCTCGGTTTGCCGAAGGCATAGTCGCCCATGCCCATAACCGCCAGACCGTTCACCTGTCCGACCTTCTCCCCTTCTGTCTCTATGAGAATCAGGTTCCTTTGAACCATCTCTTCTATCTTCTTCTGAATCATGTTCGAGCGGTACACTCTCTCTTCCAGCTGCTGATTGATGTGCTTCCGCTTGATCAGTTTTGAATTGTCCTGCTTGGCATAGAAGTTCGCTTCTCGAATTATGTCGGCGATCTCTGAGAATCTGGTCGAAAGCTTTCCCTGATCCTGAGCGAGTCGCGAACTGTACTCTACAACTGCCGCGAGTCCGCTCGGATCAAGATGCATCAGCTTCTCTTTCTCGCAGAGAGAGCACACGAAGGAGGCGTACTGCTTGATGTTCTTCTCATTCCTCTCCATCGATGTATCGAAGTCGGCCTTCACCTTGAACAAATCCTTGAAGTCTGGATCAAGAGCATAAAGGGTCTCGTAAATGAGAGGAGTGCCGAGAAGAATGATCTTGGCCTTGAACGGAATCGGCTCCGGCCTGAGAGACTTCGTCAAGATATATGCAAGTGCCGCACCCGGTTCCTCAATCTCCAATTTCTCAGTAGAAATCGTGTGTTTCAGGCTCTCCCACATGAAGGGATCCGTGAACAAGCGTTCGATCGGCAAGACAAGGAATCCACCATTCGCCCTGTGCATCGCGCCACCCCTCACCATGGTGTAATTCGTTGTGAGCGCTCCGAATCTAGCTTCCTTCTCTATCGCGCCGAAGAGTCGATAGTACGAAGGGTTCATCTCTATTTCGACCGGTGCGCCTTCAAGTTTGGAGTTATCGACTATGGCGTTCACCTTATAGTTCTGTGTAGGGTCTTCGGCGGGGGGCTGGAGATTGAAGGGAACGTTCGTCCGCTCCTCCTGTTGGCGCTGCAGTATCATTGGCAGCTTATCGAGGATATCCTTTTCGACGTCGGCCACAAACTGAATCACGTCTTTGCAGTCCGAATAGCTCTCTCTGATTGCCTCCAACAGCGGTTCCATTGCAAATGCGGCGATCTCTTGGCTCAACTTCTTCACCTCTTCCTGAGCCTTGGTCTCCAGCTCTCTGAGATTCCTGAATGCGGCTCGCACTTTGCCTTCCAAACCTTCCCTCTTCTTTTGTATCTTATCTTGGGTTTGCGGGGGCAGGGACGCGAACTGCTCATCGGTGATCGGCTGCCCGTTGACTACGGGAATGAGTAAAAGGCCGATCTGAGACTGCTGGAGCTGAAAGCCAGCATCCATCGTCATCTTGCTCAACTTGTTGACGTGTTCCTTCCTTTCATCCTCAAGCGATTTCAACTTCCCGCTCGCCTTCTGGGCATACTCTTCGCTCTCAAACGCCTTTCTTAGAGCGCGAATCGCTTCGGCGACAAACTTCTCCATGTCCTTCTTGAAGCCCTCCCCCCGTCCCGAAGGAAGCTTCAGCACGTGAGGGCTTGTCGGATCCCGAAAGTTGTTGACGTAACACCAGTCCGGCGGGATCGGTATCTTCTTAGCAAGCTCCTTGACGTAATCCACGATTGCGGTCCTGCGACCAGTGCCAGGATACCCCGATGCGAAGATGTTGAATCCCTTATCCCCGATGTTCAGGCCAAATTCGAGCGCTTTCAACGCCCTGTCTTGGCCAATTATCTCCTCGAGGGGCTTGAGGTCTGCCGTCGATTCGCATTTGAATGCTATGTCCGGGCAAGAATTCCTGCATCGCTTGAATGAAATCTCGTCTGTCATTTCTCATCACTCGCAGTGAATTTATGACAGCCCGGATTATTTATACTTGGAGGATTTCCTCCAGTTCGGGCCGGAGATCCGTCTGCTGTCTTCTGGGTTCTTGCGCGATTCAAGACCTACAGAAGCTGCGCATGCCCCGGAACGAGATGATCTTCCTTATCTTCGTTGAAGGTGCTGGTGTGTGGTCAAGACTTAAATCCTTCCACTAGTATTCGCACTAGACTCGAATGGCAAAGGTCGTCATATGCACTGCGTGGCCATACTCTAACAGCCCTATCCATCTTGGGCACGTAGCTGGCTCTCTCCTTCCCCCGGACATATTCGCCAAGTATCATCGACTCAAAGGTGACGACGTGCTCATGGTATCTGGCTCTGATCAACACGGAACGCCGGTCACCGTCAAGGCTGAGAAGGAGGGTGTCTCTCCTGAGGAGATCGCTGAGAGATATCATGCCATCAACTCTGAGGCGATCAGGGGCCTGCGCATCGACTACAGCCTCTTCACGAAGACCCATACCGAGAACCATTTCGAGGTCGTCCATGATGTCTTCCTCCACCTTCTCGAGAAGGGACATCTTTACAAGAAGGAGACGCTGCAGTATTACTGCTCCCACTGTATGCGGTTCCTGCCAGACAGGTACGTCGAAGGTACCTGCAAGAACTGCGGTAATGAGAAGGCGAGGGGGGATCAGTGCGACACTTGCGGGACCACGTTCGCCCCCGGCGAACTTGAGAACGTGAGATGCACACTGTGCGGTTCCGTCCCCGAGCTCAAGGAGACGGAGCATTACTTCCTTCGCCTGAGTGCCTTCCAGGGTCCTCTCATTGATTACGTTCGGGACAAATCCTACTGGAAGGCGAACGTCCAAACCTTTACGAAGAACTGGCTCGAGGCTGGTTTGACCGACAGGGCGATAACGAGGGACATGACTTGGGGCGTCAGCGTTCCGTTGCCAGGCTGGGATGGAAAGGTAATCTACGTCTGGTTCGAGGCGGTCATAGGCTATTTGTCCGCATCTGTCGAATGGGCGAAACGGTCAGGGAATCCAGATGCTTGGAAGGATTTCTGGATGGACCCGACGGTCAAGCATTATTATTTCTTGGGAAAGGATAATATTCCTTTTCACACGATAATCTGGCCGGCGATACTGATGGGCTACGGAGGATTGAACCTTCCATACGACGTCCCCGCAAACGAGTACCTGACGTTCAAGGGAGAGAAGCTGTCGAAGAGCAGAGGAGTCAGCATAGACATCCCGTCAATGCTCCAGAAGTTCGACCCCGACATCATCAGATATTACATTGCGGCCGAGATGCCCGAGAACAGGGACTCCGAGTTCTCCTGGGAGGAGTTCGAGATAAAGACCAACAACGAGCTCGTGGCCACGTTAGGTAACTACTATCACAGAGTACTGAGCTTCACGTATCGCAACTACGGGTGCGTGCCAGAATTCAAAGGTTCGGCGGACGAAAGGCGTGAGGTCATCGACGCAATCGAGACTGCTTCGGGTCAGGTAGATGAGTATCTTTCGACCTGTCAGTTCAAAAAGGCGCTGAAAGTCGTGATGGATCTGGCTCAGTTTGGCAACAGGTACTTCGACAGGGTTGCCCCCTGGGCACTGGTCAAGACCGACAAGGACAAGTGCGGGACGGTTCTGAATCTCAACCTCGAGATCGTGAAGTCCTTGGCCATTCTCAGTTACTCTTTCATGCCGAGATCTGCTGAGGATGCCTGGGAGCTGCTAGGATACGATGAGACAATCATGAAGAACGGATGGCAATGGCTCGGAACGTACGTGAAGGTGGGTCAGCAACTCCAAGAGCCAAGACCCTTGTTCTCGAAGGTGGAAGTGGATAGAGGCGATCGAATGTTCGGTGAGTTCGAGAAGTTGGATCTGAGGGTGGGCGTAATAGATGCGGTGAATGACCATCCTAACGCAGACAAGCTTCTGGTTATGGATGTTGACATTGGAAAGAAGATCAAGCTGGTTGCTGGCCTGAAGACACACTACCCGAAGGAGAAGCTCCTTGGGAAGAAGATCGTCGTGGTCGCGAACCTGCAGCCAGCCAAACTCAGGGGCATCGAGTCGCAAGGCATGCTTCTCGCTGCCGAATCCAAAGGCAAGGTTCTCCTAATGACCCCTGCGGCGGATGCACCCGCTGGAGAGCCGGTCAATAGCGGCATGACGCCTTCCGCTAGGATGCTATCATTCTCGGATTTCCAGAAACTCGTGCTGCTGGTAGGTCAGATAGCGAGCCAGGACAGCGCGGACGTGGGAAGGATCGTGAAATGCAAGGGTCCTTGTGGAATGACCAGCATCGGAAAAAAGGTCGGCGTCTTCCTGCCCTCTGCGGATTCGGCCGATGCGCTGGTACTATGCACGAAGGGCGGAGTGCCGATTGCGGTCGACGGCGATATCGAGAACGGGGCTCCAATCAGATGAGGGCCGACATCCACATTCACTCGATTCATTCAAGCGACGGCAAGGTTTCCGTTGGCGACGTAGTGAAGAGATGCCGGATGCTGGGATTCGGGGCAGTATCGATCGTTGATCACAACTCCTTTGCCGGATCTGTTGAGGCGCTGGCTCTTGAGAATGAAGATGTCATTATACTGCCTGGAATGGAGATAACGACTGCGGCGGGCCATGTGCTTGCTTATCACATTACCGAGGAGGTCGAGAGAGGCCTCAGCGTCGAGGAGACGATCGACAGAATCCATGGCCTTGCCGGGATCGCCGTCGCCCCTCATCCCTTTCGCATATGGTCCGGGCTTGGAAGGATGGAGGCAATCAAGGGGAGATTCGACGCAATCGAGGTCATGAATGCGAGGTCTATGGGGGGCAGCAACAAGCGAGCGCAGGATCTTGCGAGATCTCTCGATCGACCTGTCACAGGCGGCAGCGACGCCCATTCATTGGATCAGATCGGCAAGTCCTTCACGGTGTTTCCCGAAGGATGCCAGAATCCTGACGATCTTGTCAAAGCTATCAGGAACAAGCGGACGACAGCGGAAGGATCGAGTCGAACTGCAATCGGCTCGATGGGGTATGGCCTAAAATGCATATCTGAGTGGGCACGAAGGGGTTTCAGAAGGTTGTAGGACATTACAGCGTCATTTCGACCTTCGATATCTTCTCCTTCGCCTCTACCGCTATCTTGCCGATGTCTCCTTCGGCATCAGCAGCCACGACCAGAAGATATCTCGGGCCAGCACCCGTGAGTATCAGGTTGCGACCGGCAAGCTGCAAAACCACTTTGCCGAGGCTGTCTTTGAGTTCAGCGGACGTCGTCTCCGCAGCACCGAGTATGATCGCGGACATTGCAGCAAAGGTCTCCTGGTGAACGCCTTTCGGAGGGTCGCCGCTGATGTACATTCCTCCTCTTGAGATCAAGGAAACGTCCTTGACATGCTCCATGTTCTTGATCTCTTCCAAAACATTGCGGATTTGAGACAATTCACCCATCTGAACCCACACACTCCTCAGCGTCTGCAATGGGTATAATTGAAGAGGCAACATAAAAAGCTTTTCGATAACT
>JAJRAH010000075.1 GCA_028679985.1 Methanomassiliicoccales archaeon | reverse complement strand
GATCTTCACAGCAAGTGCGGCTGGACGGCCTTCGAGAACTGGGATGCGATATTCCCTCGCGTGACATTCGTCCGCGGCATGAAGATCGTGGAAGAGGGCGGGCTGGTCGGGGAAAGAATCGGAAGGGATGTTGTTGCTCGGAAGCGATAAACTGCGAGTCGACTTCTCGGAGCTCGTCGGTCGGACCTTCGAGTGTATTGACCGATGCCAGCTATGCTGTCTGTGCCAGCCGGAAGTCCTTCCGGACGAGAGGCCCTTCTTCAGGGAGAAATACCCCGATAAGCTCATTCTCAAGAGGAGTCCGCGCAGGCATTTCGCCCTAGCTCTGAAGAAGGGCCGGGGGTCCTGCTCGTTCCTCGAGAATCGGAAGTGCGCAGTATACGAAAACAGGCCCAGGTTCTGCCGTCGATTCCCGATCCACTTCCACGTTGGAAGTGGGATTCAAGCCGAGCTCGATCTCTCATGCAGGGGAGTCTGGACCGGCAAGGGTGAGGATGCACTGCTCCTCGGCTCCGTGATGGCGAGCGAGGATGCGGAGGTTCTCATGGCAACGCTGTCGGAATCGAAGAATGTCTACGGCGAGTTCTTCCAGAACTGCATGGAATTCGGCGTGTACTCAGCTCCCGACAGAATGAGGATCGAGGTCGCCACGAGAATAGGGTCATTCGCAGAATTGCCCTTCATCGCCAGCGTGCTGGAGATGTCCGCAAAGGAAGCGGAAATCGATTTGTCAAAGCTTGAGTCCATCAGGGGAGAAGATTTCGACTTGGATGATTTGGAGGCGGCTGCCATGGAGGCCTCCATGGATTCACTGTCGTCTTCAGATCCTGTTGCACTTCCAGTTTACTGCGATGATGGAGGGGAGTGGAATATTTTCAACGTCAAGAACGGCAACGTCGAATGGTCGATTCTCGACGAGGAAGGAGACTTGCACCTCAGGAAATCAGTCGACCCCAAAGATATCAGGCTTCTCCCTCCGGAAACCTCGGGAAAGGAGGTTCTCGTCGAGTATCTCAAGATCCTGAACAATCGGGACAGCGTTCTCGGTCACGCGTACTATCTGGTTGACTCCTATGGCTATGAGGACATGATCTCAAATGTCTACTGCGGCGACATGGTTACTTCCATCCTCGACCTGCTCTGGAGGGTCTCGCTTCTCAACTACGTTCGCGGCGGGAGACTAGATCGTGACGGTTTGAGGGAGGGCATAATCTTCTACGACATGGATAGGCTGGACGCTCCTACGATCGGCGCGTTCGTGTGAGAATTGGACGTACCAGTAAATCCAAAAGAATATATAGTCAGGGAATTATCGGGCGAGTGGTGACTGAGCATGCAGAAACCACTCACGGTTCTCAACCAAGCCATCAATAGTCAGGTCATCGTCGAACTGAAGGCGAACAGGGAGTACAGGGGCGTCCTCGACGGCTACGACCCGCACATGAACCTTGTCCTCAAGAACGCCGAGGAACTGATAAACAACGAGGTCGTGAGGAAGCTCGAGGTCACCATCGTCCGAGGGGACAACGTAATATACATCTCGCCATAGGAGTTGGATGAATGGGCAAGGGCACTCCATCGAGAGGAAAGCATGCGAATCGCAAAACCCACGTGCCTTGCCGGCGATGCGGCAAGAACGCTTTCAACATCAGGACGGGGGTCTGCGCCTCATGCGGATACGGCAAGACGACAACGATCAGGACATATACTTGGGCGAAGACTCATTGATGCCCAGAAGGTGATGTCCTGACGGACAAGCCCGAGCACCATTGTGGCGTTGTTGGCATGGCAATGACGTGCAACGCCGCGTCGACGATGAAGAGGGCGCTCAGGGTTATCCAGCACAGAGGCCAAGAGAGCGCCGGAGTAGCAGTTTTCGATGGCCGCATAAAGTCTCTCAAAGGCATGGGCCTCGTGCATGAGGTTCTCTGCGGAAGAGAGTTTGACATGCTCAGTGGCAACGTCGGCATTGGTCATGTGAGGTACTCGACGACAGGTACTTCGAGTCCCGAGAACAGCCAGCCGATCGTCGTCTCGACTTCCGCTGGCGAACTTGCGCTCGGCCACAACGGGGACATCGTCAATGCGGACAAGATCCGAATGAAGCTGCAGTCCGAGGGATGGGCATTTCTGACAAGCACAGATTCCGAGATCATTGTTCGTCTTCTGGCGAACGAGCTCACTCAGACGACCGATGCAGTGAGGGCGATCAAGAACACTATGAGAGTCCTCGATGGTGCGTACTCTCTGACCGTCATGATCGGAGGCAGGGTCTTCGGAATAAGGGATCCACTCGGGTTTCGTCCGCTATGCATCGGCAAGCTCCAGAACGGATACGCGATCGCTTCTGAAAGCGCCGTATTCGACATCCTGCGCGGGGAGTTCATCAGGGATGTGGCGCCGGGCGAAATCGTCGAGATTACACCAGGCGGATTCACTTCTTCGAGAGTCCCTAGCCCTCTTCATAGCGCTCATTGCATGTTCGAGTGGGTCTACTTCGCGAGGCCGGATTCGATCGTGGACGGAAAGGAAGTGTACGAGCTCCGCAAGAACATCGGCAGGAAGCTCGCGGAGGAACAGCCCGTCGATGCCGATGTGATCGTTGCGGTCCCTGACTCTGGAAGAGGTCACGCGCTCGGTTTCTCGGAGAAGTCCGGCATCAAGTACGAAGAAGGCTTCATGAAGAATCGGTACGTCGAGAGGACGTTCATTCTCCCGGAACAGAACAAGAGGGATGAGGGCGTCCTCCTGAAGCTGAATCCGATCAAATCCACAGTCGCCGGGAAGAGGGTCGTGATCGTGGATGACAGCATCGTCCGCGGCACTACGATGAGAAAGATCGTGGAGATGGTCAGGCGTGCCGGCGCCAAGGAAGTGCATGTCCGGATCGGATGTCCTCCCGTCAGAGCTCCTTGTTATTATGGTATCGATATGAAGACGCGCGAGCAGTTCGCGGCAACGAACAGGACGGTCGAGCAGATCGCGAAGATGATCACCGCCGACAGCCTCGGATACACGAGCGTCAAGGGTCTCGTCGAAGCCCTCGAGATTTCAGAGAATGATCTCTGTCTTGCCTGCCTCACGGGCGAGTATCCTTCGAACGTTCCAGGAGAGAAGACGCGGTATCAGCAGACGCTCGAGGCGCACATCTGACGATATCTTCTCCGGCACGATTTGCTTCGGTCCAGATTCCTATGGGTAAGATTTAATAGCAATAACCACTTTGGGACACTCCGCACGGGCCGGTAGATCAGCTGGAAGATCGCTACCTTGGCATGGTAGAGGCCGCGAGTTCAAATCTCGCCCGGTCCACACTC
>JAJRAH010000074.1 GCA_028679985.1 Methanomassiliicoccales archaeon | reverse complement strand
TGGCGGGGAACGTCGTGGAGGAAACGATCACGTTCCAGGTCAATGCCTCTGGACCCCTGCTGCTGATCGCGGTCTTGATCCTCAACGCAATCGTCATCGTGGCAGTCGTTGTCGGATGGAAAACGGGGAGAGCAAGACGCAAATGAGCCATTCGGTATTATCGAGTTGTGAAATGCGGCAGCCTGCAGGTGATCATAGGAATAGCACCGTTGTCGACTAGCCTCGATCGAGGGACGATGAGTAGAATAAGCAAAGCTGGGTCGTGTCCTCCCCCAACAGCGACCCGGTCCGACTGCTTCAGAAGGATGAGGAGCATACTTCATAGAGACTTGGTGGGGACCTCTATCGGACTTCGCTTTGCTTGCCTTGTCAATTGTTAAGGTTGTAGATAAACCTATAGATTTCAACCGCGGGTCTTGCGTTGTGTTGGAGGATTTCCTGGAGATTGAGCCGGTCTTCTCAGGGGTAGGATAGAGACAGTTACCGAGAGGTGCACTGAAGGGTCAAATACTGCCTTCGCCAATTCTAACAGATATGCCGATTGGCGATCCGATGGACGGGGAGGTGGATTATCAGGAGCGAGGCAAGATCACGAGGGTCTGGATCAGTACGATTCCTGTCTCGAATCTCGACGGTGCCATCGAGTTCTACGAAGAAGTGCTCGGACTTCCGGTCCTTCTCGATTCGAGGGAGAACAACTGGGTGGAGTTCGGAAAGGACGATCCCCTCGGGAAGATAGCTATTTACGTGCCGTCCTCTTTCGACAAGAGGCAGCCCGGCGGAGAAACGGGCATAGTCCTGGAGACAGACAGCATCTATGAGCTTCATCGTCGCCTCGTCGACGATGGCGTTATTTTCAAGCTCAAGCCACAGAGACAACATTGGGGCGGGCTTATGGCAGTCCTGATTGATCCAGATGGGAACGAGATCACCGTCGTCGAAGATCCAGAGCACTATTCGAGAGCGAACCCTGACACAATCTAGGCAGATGTGTTCACATTCATGAAATCGGAAAAACCCGAACTACTCCACCTCGCCCAAGAATCTGAAATCTCCCTTCGGAACGTGGATCTCGAACCTCGCCCCCTTCCCCGCCTCTCCCCTCTCTTCTATAGTCATCCCGGTTATGCCTAAGATCTCCCGCACCAGGTAAAGGCCGCGACCCCTTCTGCCTTCGAACAGTCCGCCCTTCATCTCGGTAGGAATTCCCTTCCCGTCGTCCTCGCAGATCACGAGCAGAGAGTCGCCCGACTTCTGGCAGAAGATCCTGACCCTCGTAACCTTCTCCCCGTGTCTTATCGCGTTGCCGACGAGGTTATGGAACACTCTTTCGAGCATCCTATCGGCGTAGATCTCGATGCCCTCAAGGTCCACCTCCACCTTCACGTCTCCTGGCTCCAGGGTGGAAATCCCTTTGACGCAGGCGTCCCTGACGCTGATCCACTCCGGCTTCGCGGTTCCCATTCGTTCGTAGTCCCGGCTGAACTCCAGATATCTCTCGACGTTCCTTCCAGCGTTGAGGGCCATGTCCAGGTATTTCCTCTCTTTTCCCGGAAGCTCGCTTGATACGACCATCTGCAAGCTGCCGGAGATCACAGTGAGCTGATTCGCGATGTCGTGCCTTGTCACCCCTCCAAGCAGGTGCAGCTTCTTGTTGGCGAGATCGAGTGCATCCTGCGCGTGCTTCAATTCCGTCACGTCATGACCGGAGCACACAACGAACTCGACGTCCCCTTTGAGATCGAGCTTCGGAACCTTCGTGACGGACATGAGCCTCTTCTCCCCCTTTCCGTTGGTAACCCACTCCAGTCCGTGATACGAGCTCTTGGTCTCGAACACCTTCCTGTTTCCTTCGACACCTACCCTTGCCTCCTCCGGCGGCAGGAAATCGCACAGCTTCTTCCCCTCGATTTCGTCCTTCCTTCTGCCGAGGAAGTCCGCTCTTGCCTGATTCACCCTTCCGTACCTCTCCGTATCGACCGCATACCAGACCATCGTCTCGACGTTATCGAGGAGCAGCGTTTGTTCCTCCATCTGGTGCTGCAGTATCTTCTCGATCTTCTTCCTCTCCGTGATGTCGAGAAGGGAAGCTATAGACTGTTTGGATCCCGGTACCAGATCTATTGTGAGGATCACGTCCTTGGCCTCTCCATGTTTCGTCTTGACTCTTAGTTCATAGCTGTGCGGAGCCAGCTTCGAGCCTCCTCGCCTCAGTCTGTGATACTCTCCAATCATCTTCCGGTCCCTATCGACGACGAGTTCCGAAGTTCGCATCTTCCCTTCCACTTCCTCCTCGGAGAATCCAGTGAGACGGACGAACTCGCTGTTGACGAGTGAGACCGTCATATCCTCTTCTATCATGACCATCGCCGTACCGGTGTTCTCGAATATCGTGCGGTACTTCTGTTCGGAGAGCTGGAGAGCTTCTTGGGCAGCCTTCCTATCCGTCACGTCTCGGACGATTATGAATCCCGCGCGGCTACCCTCGTAGTCGATGATGTTGGCATTCAGCTCCACTACCACCGGGGTGCCGTCTTTCTTCATGAGCCTCGCTTCATACACGCGAGGAGTAGGCTCACCCCTCATTCTCCTCACGTAGTAGTCATTCAGGAGCGCCCTGTCGTCCGGCCAGACAAAATCTGTGAAGGGGTGTCCTATTATCTCTTCCGTCGTGAAGCCTCCCAATTCCTCTAGCCAGGGATTCGCATACCTCACGATGCCATCCTTTATGATCGTAATTCCGTCCCCGGCGTTCTCCGCTAATTCACGATACTTCTCCTCGCTCTCCGCCAGCTTTCGTTCTACGAGTTTCTCCTTGGTGGCTTCCGTTACGGCGCCATGATAGTCTGTCACTTTCCCCTCGTCCCTCCTGACCCACGTAGCATCGTCCACCCACCGTGCCTCGCTGTTGCGTGCTCAAGAGACGCCTTGGCAATTTCCGGCAATGCCGGCTCAGCGTCGAAATACGGGAGCCTCGTCGTGCGAATCACTCCAGCGAAGTGAAGAGTCGAAATCAATAGGGACATTTGACAATCGTGATTCATAAACATGACTATAAGATTATCATTCTAGATGCTGGACGCGGAGAAACTCCCAGACAGGCAGAGCTGATTGACATTCTGGGTTTGCACTTCATTTGTCAGAATCTCAATAGGCAACATACGCGCCTCTACTTGTTGTCCAGAAGTGTGAAAGTCACCTCTCAGCGACCTTCTGCGTCGATAATCATTTCTTCTTTCTCTTCTCCAAGGCCTTTTCCGCTTCCTTCTCGAGCTTGTCAAGTCGCGTGTAATAGTCCGGGAACTCGTTCAGGTGCGCGAGCGCGATCTTGCCGGTCATCACTGGGTCGTCGTCCGTCACATTGGTCGCCGGACTTATCTTGCCATGCTCGAGCTCGACATCCATTCCCATTCTAAACTGCTCGACATCGTATTCGCTCCAGTCTATGCCGAGCTTCTCCCCGATCTTCTTTGCCTCTGCTGCAGTGTAATGCTTGGAACCACTCATGTCTTTTCCCCTGTCTGACACCGAACGTCTTTCGTATCTAAGGCTTTTGTCATGGCGCGGTCAGTCGACTTCCCACCAATACCGGCTCAATGGCGCGCCCGCCAAGTATGCCAGCATCAATGCTATCATCAAGTATCTCGTGTGTGCATGCGAGAAAAATCAAGTGCAAAGCCGCCTGGGCCGATTTGGTCGTCTCGACCCAGGCATGATCCCGGCCTCACGTAGGAGAGCCAGGTGGGTCACTGGTTTCCTCCCCCCTTAGAAGGACTGCTAATTAACTCGGCTCGGAATTGGCTTTGCAGAAATGAAACGTGTCACTCTCCTATATAATGTTATTTTCTAGCACGAGTATAGAAGGAGGGAACCCAGATCGGCGTCCTGGAAGTCTGGCTGACCACTAGGCTTCCTAGGGCGCGGTTACTTTCGACCGGAAAGAAAAGACATAACGACGACTGCCATCAATGACAGCAGTATCAGCAATCCCAGAATAACCTCGGAGGAAGTTCTCATATCAAGAATACTGCCAGTGCGACCGACCCGACACCGACGAAAGCTATCATGAGCAGGACGGTCTTCATGATCGTGAACTTGATCTCCGGCTCCGTCGCAGCACCTTCGTGCAAGCATTAGGTTACGACGGCGATTTCAACCTTGTCGGATGTCTACGGCGCGACAAAGGATGTCCTAGTGAAATGAAGAAACGGGAAAGATGAGATGCCAATCTTTTCTGGTTCGCGCGAGATCAGCGTACGAAGTCTATGCCTTCTCCCGCCGTCGCCCCGACCCTCTGCGCCGGGATACCTAGCTTCGCTGCCACGTTCGTCGACATGGAGTCCAGCATGAATTTCGACTTCGCTCCGGTGAAGATCACCAGGACCTGTATCTGCCCTTCGTTCTCCGGATCGACCGAGCAGCCCCAGATGATCCTCGCCCTGGGGTCGATGCTCTTACCGACATATTCCGCCGCCCTCTGCGCTTCGTCGACCGTCATGTCCGGTCCTCCGACGACCCGCACAAGCGCTCCCTTTGAATCCTTCACGTTGATGTCTCCTAGGAGCGGCGAGCTGATAGCCTCTCCGACCGCCTCCTTCACAGGGTCGTCCGAGTTCTCCTTGCTGGCTTCTCCCATTCCGACAAAGGCTACTCCGCCTTCGTTCATCAGAGTCAGGATGTCCGCATAGTCAAGGTTCACGAGGCCTGGCTTGGTAATTATCTCCGTCAGACCTTTGATCGTCTGCATCAGTACTTCGTCAGCGACTTTGAACGCCGCTTCGATCGGCAGTTTCGGCACGAGTTCGAGCAACTTGTCGTTCGGGACGACGATCGTGGTATCGGTCACACGCGTCAAACTTTCCAAACCATCGAGGGCGTTCTCCATCCTCACAGTCCCCTCGGCCTTGAATGGCAGCGTCACCACTCCGATTGTCAGAGCCCGGCATTGCTCCTTCGCTATCTCGGCCACGTAGTGTGCCGATCCGGTACCGGTCCCTCCTCCCATTCC